>JBAXUD010000369.1:0-3717 GCA_037129875.1 Mycobacteriaceae bacterium | reverse complement strand
GTGATGCTGATTCCCGAGGACCTCGCGGTCGAACGCGTGAAGCGGCGCGTCCGCCACGGTGGCCACGACGTCCCTGAAGAAAAGATCCGGGAACGGCACCGCCGGTTGTGGCGCTTGGTGGCCGGCGCGATCGAAATCGCCGACACCGCATCTATCTATGACAATTCACGGCGCGAGGGACCCCGGATCGTCGCGCAGATGACGACGGGCACCGTCATCGGCGCGCCAACGTGGCCGGCATGGACATCTGAGGCACTGACCCGACGCTGGCCGCGCTAGATGGTCGGGCGTGGCGTCTACGCGCGAATATTTCCGGCGTAATGAATAAACCTACTCATTAGTAGGTATTTGCCAGCGAACTCCGTCGCTCAATTTGGGTGAACAATTGTCGACCGAATTACTGAGCAACTGCTTGGTCGGGGCCACCCGTGCCTGCCGCCCGACCGCCCGGGCAGGGTAACGATTGCATAACAATCAGGCTGTGAGCAGCGACGTTGTTCCTACTCGACCGTAACCACCTGCACGCAGGACGTTTGTCCCAGCCGCTGCCGAAGGCCAACTGCCGACGTGTGACCGAATAGCGGGTTACCCGTGCGTAGAACTCGTCAGTAACAAATGTGCGGCGCGGAATTCCCCAGGTTTTCATGGGATTGTTAGCGCGCAGGAAACGCGGTAGCGCAAAGGAGACCGATGACGATCCACGAGCACGACAGGCTGCCCACCGGAGATGACGCCGACCGGGTGACCGCGCACGCGCTTGTGGACCGGCTCAACGCCGGCGAGCCCTACGCCGTGGCGTTCGGCGGCCAGGGCGCCAGTTCGTGGCTTGCCAGCCTCGAGGAACTCGTCACCACAGCCGGCATCGAGTCCGAGCTCGCCCGCATTGCCGGCGAGGCGGAACTGCTGCTGGAACCGGTCGCCGACGAGCTCGTCGTCGTGCGGCCCATCGGTTTCGAGCCGCTGCGCTGGATCCGCGCGCTGGCCGCCGGCGAACAGGTACCCAGCACCCATCAGCTCATCTCGGCGGCGGTGTCGCTGCCCGGCGTCCTGCTGACCCAGATCGCCGCCATTCGCGCCCTGGACCGCCAGGGCCTGGACTTCGCCGCGTCGCCGCCGGTCGCGATGGCCGGCCACTCCCAGGGCGTGCTCGCCGTCGAGGCGCTGCGCGCCGGCGGTGCCCGCGACGTGGAACTGCTGGCGCTCTCGCAGCTGATCGGCGCGGTCGGCACCCTGGTGGCCCGCCGCCGCGGTATCACCGCGCTGGGCGAGCGCACTCCGATGGTGTCGGTGACCCACGCCGACCCGGAACGCATCGCCGAACTGCTCGAGGAATTCGCCCGCGACGTCCGCACGGTGGCGGCCCCGGCGCTGTCCATCCGCAACGGCCGGCGCTCCGTCGTCATCACCGGAACACCCGAGCAGCTGTCCCGCTTCGAGTTGTACTGCGAACAGATCTCCGACCGGGAGGCCGCCGAGCGCAAGAACAAACTGCGCGGCGGCGCGGTGTTCAATCCGACCTTCGATCCGGTCCAGGTCGAGGTGGGCTTCCACACGCCCCGCCTGGCCGACGGTGTCGACATCGTCGTCGGCTGGGCGCAGAGAGTCGGGATCGACGTCGCCCTGGCCCGCAGGATGGCCGAGGCCATGCTCGTGCGGCAGGTCGACTGGGTCGAGGCGGTCACCGAGATCGCCGACTCCGGTGCCCGCTGGATCCTCGATCTGGGTCCGGGCGACATCCTGACCCGCCTCACCGCGCCGGTGATCCGCGGGCTGGGCCTGGGCATCGTGCCGGCCGCCACCCGGGGCGGCCAGCGCAACCTGTTCACCGTGGGCGGTGTGCCCGAAGTCGGTGCGCCGTGGTCGAGCTACGCGCCGTCTGTCATCAGCCTGCCCGACGGGTCGGTGAAACTGTCGACAAAGTTCACCAGGCTCACCGGGCGTTCGCCGATCCTGTTGGCCGGCATGACCCCGACGACGGTCGACGCGCGCATCGTCGCCGCCGCCGCCAACGCCGGGCACTGGGCCGAGTTGGCCGGCGGCGGCCAGGTCACCGAGCCGATCTTGCAGCGGCGGGTGGCCGAACTGGGGGCACTCCTGGAGCCCGGCCGGGCCATCCAGTTCAACGCGCTCTACCTGGACCCCTACCTGTGGAAGCTGCAGGTCGGCGGAAAACGCTTGGTGCAGAAGGCCCGTCAATCCGGGGCCCCGATCGACGGACTGGTCGTCAGTGCGGGCATCCCCGACCTCGATGAGGCCGTCGACCTCATCGAGGAGCTGCACACGGCCGGCATCGCCCACATCTGCTTCAAGCCCGGCACCGTCGAGCAGATCCGCTCGGTCATCCGGATCGCCGCCGAGGTGCCCACCCGCGCCGTCATCGCCCATATCGAGGGCGGCCGGGCCGGTGGCCATCACTCCTGGGAGGACCTCGACGACCTGCTGCTGAGCACGTACTCCGAACTGCGCTCGCAGCCCAACATCACCATCTGCGTCGGCGGCGGGATCGGCACGCCCGAGCATGCCGCCGAATACCTCACCGGCCGTTGGTCTGGTGTCTACGGCTACCCGCTGATGCCGGTGGACGGAATTCTGGTCGGCACCGCCGCGATGGCCTGCCTGGAGGCCACCACCTCGCCGTCGGTCAAGCAGATGCTGGTGGACACCGCCGGCACCGATCAATGGGTGGGTGCCGGAAAAGCCTTGAACGGCATGGCTTCCGGGCGCAGCCAGCTCGGTGCCGACATCCACGAGATCGACAACTCCGCATCCCGGTGCGGCCGGCTGCTCGACGAGGTCGCCGGTGACGCCGACGTGGTGGCCGCCCGCCGCGACGAGATCATCGCGGCGATGGCGCCGACTGCCAAGCCGTACTTCGGCGACGTCGCGGACATGACCTACTCGCAGTGGCTGGCGCGCTACGTCGACCTGGCCATCGGTGCCGGTGACAGCACCGGAGCCGCAGGGCCGGCGACATCGGATACCGCCGACACCAGATACTCGGACTCGCCGTGGCTGGATGTCACCTGGCGGGAGCGCTTCGCGGCGATGCTGCAGCGCGCCGAGGCCCGCCTCGACGCCGCCGACACCGGCCGGATCGACACGCTGTTCGGCGCGGATTCCGATCTGCTGGAAGACCCCGACCGCGCCATCGCCGCCCTGCTGGAGCGCTACCCGGACGCCGCGACCGTGCTGCTGCACCCGGCTGATGCGCCGTTCTTCGTCGAACTGTGCAAGACCGTCGGCAAGCCGGTGAACTTCGTGCCGGTCATCGACAAGGACGTACGCCGCTGGTGGCGCAGCGATTCGCTGTGGCAGGCCCACGACGCCCGCTACACCGCCGATCAGGTGTGCATCATCCCGGGCACCGCCGCCGTCGCCGGCATCACCCGGGTCGACGAACCGGTCGGTGAACTGCTCGACCGCTTCGAATCGGCCGCCGTGCAGGAGATGCTGGCCTCCGGCGCCGAGCCGGAGCAGGTGGCGTCGCGGTTGCAGGTCCGCGCCGACGTCGGCGGGCCGCTGGGCATCGTGCTGGACTCCCCGGACGTGCTGTGGGCCGGACGCACCGCGATCAACCCGGTGCACCGGCTGGCCCCGCCGCACGCGTGGCAGGTGCACGCTGATATTCGTCCGGCGGGCAGGAGCGCAGCGACTGGGGAATGTCGTCCGGCGGGCAGGAGCGCAGCGACTGGGGAATGTCGTCCGGCGGGCAGGAGC
>JBAXUD010000368.1:0-3722 GCA_037129875.1 Mycobacteriaceae bacterium | reverse complement strand
ATGGGTGTCTCCCACTGGACGGTCCGCCGGTGGATCACCGCCGGGGCGCTGCCGCCACGGAAGCTGCCCAGCGGCGGCCTGCGGGTGGCCGTCGCCGATCTCGAGCAGGTCGGCGAGCCGGTCCGCCCCGACCGCAGCGGCTCGCACCGCCGCGGCCCCGCTGCGTCGTAGCGGTTCTCTGAAATAGAGAAAACCTGTTGCGGCACAACGCTTTCCGCGCCCGCCGCGGTAGCGTCACTCGACGATGAAGAAGCTCCCCGACCCGGATCGGCTGCTAGTCGACGTGATCAATCACCGCGCTGAGGTCCGACGGCCAGTACGTGCGGGCCTTCGAGGCGGCCGACACCGAGGGAATAAAGCGGTTCCGGGAGCTCGGCCGGCCGAGGCGAGCCGGGCCAGTTGGCCGGCGGCGTACCCGAGGCGGCACCAGCTATCCGCCCGGAGTTGCCAGACACTGTTATAGACGTGCGACTTCGCAACCATTGGCGGGGAGCCCCTTCTGTTGCTCGAATGCTAGCCGCCGCCGTGGAGCCGACCTGTAGGCGAAGCCGCCACCACCGTGGCGCGGTGGCAAACCGTCGCGCGGACCTCCGCCGGCGCATACCGTTGCGCCGTGGATGGCAGCTCCTCGACGCTCGGCGGCGCACCGGTCGACGACCAGGAGAAGCCGGGTCGCCCGCTGCAGGGCTGGCCCAACCGGGTGGTCGCCGCGGTGGCTTTCGCGGTCGCCCTGCTGACCATGTGGCAGGTGTTCCGTCCGCTCGCTCAGGGCAGCCAGTTCTACCTGATCGTGTTCCTCGCGGGCACGCTGCCGCTGGTGTTCCTGGTCTACCGCCCGGGGTGGGGCCGCATCGACCCGCCCGACCGGCCCGGCGCCGCGGATTGGGCGCTGGCCGCGGTCACGCTGGTGGTCTGCCTCTACCCAGTGGCGCCGGTGTGGATCGGCGCCGGCGGCTACGACGACTTCCTGGACCGCCAGGGCCTGCTCGACCCCACCGACGTGGCCATGGGTGCGGCACTGCTCGTGCTCGTCCTCGAGGCGTGCCGGCGCACGACGGGCTGGGCGCTGCCGATCGTCTGCGGGCTGTTCCTGGCGTACGGCTACTACGGCGGACTGCTGCCGCAGGGCTGGGCGATCGCGCATGCCGGGCTGAACTTCGACCAGATCATCGACGCCTTGTACAACTCCGGCAGTGGCTTCTTCGGCACCCCGCTGGACGTCGCAGCCACCTACATCGTGTTGTTCACGATCTACGGCGCGGTACTCGAACTATCGGGCGCCGCAAGGTTTTTTGTGGACCTGTCGGTGGCGACCTTCCGTCGATCGCCCAGTGCGGCCGGCCGCACCGCGGTCGCGTCGGGATTCCTGCTGGGCACGGTGTCCGGTTCGGGCACCGCCACCGCCGTCACCGTCGGCGCGGTCACCTGGCCGATCATGCGCCGGGCCGGCTACACCCCCGAACGGGCGGGCGGCGTGCTGGCCGCGTCCGGTGTCGGTGCGCTGCTCTCGCCCCCGACGCTGGGCGCGGCGGCGTTCATCGTCGCCGAATACCTCGAGGTCTCCTATCTCACCGTGCTGGGCTGGGCACTGATCCCGACCGTCCTGTACTACCTGGGGATCCTGCTCGCCGTGGAGATCGACGCCCGCCGGTTCGGCCTGCGGGCCGCCGGCGCGGACGTGCCGTCCCCCTGGCGGCTGCTCGGCCGGTCCGGCTACCACTTCTCGTCGCTGATTCTCATCGTCGTGCTGCTGACCACCGGGATGTCGGCCACCCGCGCGGTGGTCTACGCCACCGCACTGGCGGTGCTGCTGTCGTTCCTGGACCGACGCACGTCGCTGACGCCGGCCAGGTTGTTCGGTGCGCTCAGCGCTGGAGTCCGCGGCGTGTTGCCGGTGGTCGCGGTCTGCGCCGCCGCCGGGGTCATCACAGCCATGACCACCAAGACGGGCCTGGGCGCCCAGTTCTCGTCGGTTCTGGTGGGCGGGGTCGCGGCGATCACCGACAACCGCACCGCGATGCTCGCGCTGACCGCCGTCGCCGCCGCGGTGGCGCTGGCGATTCTCGGCCTGGCCATCCCGGTGACGGCCTCGTTCGTGATCGGCTGGGTCATCATCGGACCGGCCCTGCTTGCTCTCGACGTCCCTGCTCCGGCGGCGGCCATGTTCGTCTTCTACTACTCGGTGCTCTCCGAGGTCACCCCACCCACCGCGCTCGCTGCGGTGGGTGCTTCGGCGGTGACCGGCGGGCAGGCGGTGGCGACCATGTGGACCACGTTGCGTTATGCGGCGCCGGCGTTCCTGGTCCCGATCGCCTTCGTGGTGACCCGGCCTGGGGAGTACCTGCTCGGAAACGGCCCGGTGGCGGGGGTGCTGTGGGCGTCGGCCGCCGCCGGGGCGGGTATCGTCGCGCTGTCGGTCACCTTCGGTGGATGGGTGCTCGGCGTGGGACCCGCAAGCATGCCCGCGCGGCTGCTCACCGGAGTCGCCGCCGCGCTCCTGTTGTTCCTCGACCCTGCCACCATCGCGGCGGGCTCGGCGTGCCTGCTGATCGCGGTCGCGCTCACCATCATCGGCAACCGGAGGAGACGCTCATGACACGGTTCTTACGGACGACGACGGTGCTGGTGATGCTGGCGATGACGGGGTCGGCCGTCAGCGGCTGCGGCGGCCGCAAAGATGCGCCCGCGGCGGATTCCGGCGGCCAGATCACCTGCGAGGTCGGCGCCGACACCAGGGTGGGCATCGCCACCGGAAATGCCACCGGGGTGTACTTCACGCTCGGGAACGCCTACGCCGAACAGATTTCGGCCGCCACCGAAGGCCGGGTCAGGGCCACCGCCGCGGAGACCGGCGCCTCGGTCCAGAACATCCAGCAGGTTGTCGCCGGCACCTATCAGGTGGCCTTCGCATTGGCCGATACCGCCGCCGACGCCGTCGCGGGCACGGCCGCCTTCGACAAGAAGCAACCGTTGGCCGCCCTGGCGCGCATCTATCCCAACTACACCCAGGTGATCGCCCGCAAGGACAGCGGTATCACCTCGATCGACGGTATGCGGGGCAAGCGGGTCTCCACCGGTTCGCCCGGATCGGGCACCGAGGTGATCGCCAATCGGCTGCTGGAGTCGGCCGGGCTAAACCCGGGATCCGATATCGCCGCGCAGCGCCTGGATCTGACCAAGACCGTCGACGGCATGAAGGAGGGCGCGATCGACGCGATGTTCTTCTCCGGCGGGCTGCCCACGCCGGGCATCACCGACCTGATCACCACCGCCGGAGACGAGGTGACATTCATCGACGTCACCCCGCAGTTGACGCAGATGCAGACGATCAGCTCCGCCTACGAACCCAGCGTCATCCCGGCGGCCACCTACAGCCTGCCCGCCGACGTCCCGACCATCGCGGTGGCCAATCTGCTGGTGGCCCGCGATGATCTGGACGCCAACCTGGCCTGTGTGCTGACCAGGACGCTGTTCGAGCGCAAACCCCAACTGGAACAGGCGGTTCCGGCGGCGAAGGGCATCAGCCTGGACAACGCCCGCGACACCGCGCCGGTGCCGCTCAACCGCGGGGCGCAGCGGGCGCTGGACGACCTCAAGGCGCCGGAGTAGCTACGGCACATCCCGGATCGGCAGGTCCAGTGAATCGCCCTGGGAAATGTGGAGGCTCTGGCGGCCGGCTCAGCCTCGTCGGCTGCTCGAGCCCGTCTACGTTGGCGGCGGGG
>JBAXUD010000367.1:0-3747 GCA_037129875.1 Mycobacteriaceae bacterium | reverse complement strand
TGGAAACGGACCGCTTCGGCGAACTCACACGACGTCGCCGCGCTTCCCACGGCGGATGTGGCGAACTCGGTGTTGGAGAACACTGTCAGGCACGGGGTGGAGTACGGGGGTACCGTCTCGGTGTCGGACGGAGTCACCGTCTCGGTGTCGGACGGAGTCACCGTCTTTTTGTCGGACGGAGTCACGGTCTCGGTTTGCTGAGCTGCATTGCCCTCGTCTTGGTGGTCATTGACAATCTTCGGCCAGAACCAGACGAACCCGACGACACCGAGCACCACCAGAACGGACGCGACGATCGCCGCCCACATCCACGCCGACAATGTGGGTCTAGACGGTGGCTGTGGCGACCAGTCGCTCAAGTGTTGCTGCTGATCGGTCCTCGGTGTTTGCGGGTACCCAGGCGCAGTCCCGGCGACCTCTATCTCTCCGGAACCGTCAACGACCTGATCGTTTATGCCCCAATCGGCAAGGGTACGGCCCACATCGGCATAGATCTCCTCGCGCCTGCTGAACGTGTCCAGGATGTAGTGGGCGCCTCGCTGCTCTTCGGGGTCGGCGGACCGGAGGGCGGGCTGTACTTGGGTGAGGATCTGATGTTGCTGCTCGTGGCTGAGGGGGTCGGGCTGGGAGACCTGGTCGACCAGGTCGGTGAGGTAGGACAGCGGGGCCGCCGGCGGTTCCGGTAAGGGCTCGGGTAGCGCTGGTGCAGGCGGGAGGTTCGCCAGGGCGCCGGCAAGCGCGAACGCGGCCTCCTGTCCGGGCTCGGAATAGTCGACGATCTGCCGCACCGAGAAATGTCGAGGGAGGGCTTCCGGAAGGCGCTCCACCGCAATCGGCAGGACAGGCTTGCCAAGCGCCAGGGCCCATTTGAGTTCACGCTTGCATGCCACCGAGTTCAAACTGTTTCGGGAGACGATTGCAGTAAAAACATCGCATTCGGATATCTGCCGGAGGATCTCCTCCCACCAGCTCTGGCCACCGCGAAGCGCGGTATCGACCCATGTCTCGTAGCCGAGAGCGGCCAGGTGCCTGACCAATTCGTCGACGGAAGGCCTGTTCTCGCGGGCGTAGGATACAAAAAGTTTTCGCATACTCACTCCCTCACGGGATGCCGTTGCAAAGTGGCGTTGTCCCGCCAAACACCTACCATCGCTCGCCCCCTGCTGTCGTCAACCCTCGATCTCGCCGGCATTGACCCGCCCAGCACGTGTCGACGTCAAGAACCGAGTGTTACGACAACCCAACCACACGGATAACCGACTTAGCGTAGTTCCACGAGTGGTCGGACCGCGGCGAAAGCCCGAAGAGTCGCTACTCCGGAGGTAGCGGTCCTTCGTAGCGCTGCCAGAACTGCCCGACTGGAACCGGCCACTGCTCGCCTTGTTCCCCCCGGACGATCCAATCACCGTCGGCAGCGATCGCGGAACCTTCGAGGGTATCAATTGATTCTCCAGCCCGGGCGGGGCGGGCGAGGGCGAAACCCGTTCGGCGCCAACGATCCTCACCTAGATGCTCATGGGTTGCGCGGAAAATGTCGTCGCGCACCGACCATGTATCGCCTGCATCGTCGTGCACCGCCCAGTCGCCGGCGCTGCCGTCCAAGGTGTTTCCCGAGCCCGATGTCCATTTCCACGCGTGGTGTCGTTGCTCAGCGGTGAGGATGCCGTGCCGGCGGTATCGCTCCCACAGCGGTTTGGATCGGTAGCCGAGCTCGGCAAGCTCCAACAGGGTGGCCGCGAGGCTCGTCAGCGCTGCGCCGAGGAAGTCCGGGTTTTTTGAGACGGCATCCCAGTCGAGCAGTTTGTCGTGGATCTTGTGGTCGTCGTCGCGGACCGGACCATACTTCCACCCGGCCTCGCGGTAGTAGCGGCACCAGTCATCGTGCTCGGCGCGGGCCATTGCCATGACGGCATCGGAACCGAAACCCATCAGCCGCAGCGCCTCAAGAGGCTTCGCGTCATATACCGCGGAATCCAGCGGCGGTAACGGCTGGCCGTTCACGGTGTTCCAGGTGTGGCCAGCGATCGTCTCCACCATCCACAGCGCGCGGCGCACTTGGCGCCGGTTTGACCCGCGATAAAACTCATCGAGTTCGGCCCATGGCTGCATTGCGTCGGTCCGGTGGCCGTGTTGGGCGGCGAATGCGTCGGCGTAATGCTCGTGAATGAGCATGGCCGCCCGCTCCCAAGCGTCCTGCGCGGCGCCGGCCGGCAGATCCATCGCCAGAGTGAAGCTACGGAGTTGACCCACAATGGGGACCCTGTCCTCAGTCCCCCGCACGTTTGGATCCCATGCATAGATCGCCAAACTGGGGAACCGTGTGGCCAGCCGTGTCCCGATGGTGGCGTCGGTTGTCGCCGCGTTGCCGTCGACGAAGATCACCGCCTGCGAACCGACGTCGCTTCCCGCGTTTATCAACCGCGTCAAGACCGGCACCGACGGGCGCTCCGGCAGGGCATCGATGTCCGGACGACTCGCGGAGAGTCCGAGTTGATCCTGGTGATATTCGTGGTCCTGGCGGTATTCTTCGGCGTTCTCCCCCACCAGGGTCAAGATCGGCAACGGGGCGTCGGTGGGGTCTGTGTGGATACTGCGCTCCCGGTGGCGCTGGGCCATGTCCCCGCACAGCGCCAGGGTCAGCGGGGAGGTGCCGCAGGCCATGATCCGGGTGACCGGCCTACCGGTGATGATCTTGTCGAGCAACCGGCGTGCCGTCACCTCGTACATCCCCACCGCGTCGGCGGCCCACCGGGTGTCCGAGCCACCGAACTGCTGGGCACGCCAGGCCTGTGCCTGCCACGGGTCATCGATCCGCACAATGAGCGGCAGCCGGCGCCTCCTACGGATAGCGGACATACCCGCGCTGATCGCGCCGAGACGCATCAGATTCGCGGAAGGGTCGGGCGAGAGCAGGTACAGCCTGTCCAGCTTGGGCCACAACGACAACGATTCGAGGGTGTCCAGTCGGTCGAAGTCGACACGGACCACCCGCGCACCGTCGCGGCGAGACTCCTGCACGCACGGGAGATCCGGGGTGTCCGTAATCAAGACGAGCCGACTGTTTGCCTCCAAAGTCCTTCTCACGGCGCTGAGCATCGAACGCGCATCATCGTTGATGCCCACCACCACGGTCACTGACTTGTCCAAGCCCACGCGTATTCGATCGGCCTGTGACTGCAGCAGGGCGATCACCACACCCCCGATGCCCAGCAATATCGCCGCGAGAACAGACAGCCGTGCGACCTCCAAGGCGACCGGCGTTTGAGCCGGACAAATCTTGTTGTTGATTGACCGTTCGTCGATGCCTCCCTTGAGCAGGCCGACGGTCCACATCAGGGGCGTGTAGAAGAACGTGCGCGGCGAGTCGTAACAACGCCAGTAGGAACTCAACCCCAAGACGAAGTTCGTGACGGTGAGGCTCACAACGATGGTGAGAGTGGCGTTTCCGGCGCGATGTGCGCCACTCGACACGAAGGTGAGTACGCAAACCACGACCAACAGCGCCACGACGAATGTGATCGTCTGCCACGACCCAGGTCGGCCGAACCACCGCAACCCCAGGGGGATTCGCTCCCGCAGATCGGGGTGCCAGGCCAGCACTGCAAGATAGGACACCAACACGATGGCCAACCCGAGCAAGACCGACCGAATACCGTCTGAGACTCTCGGCGTGCGAGGCATCAACCCAAAACCGTCGCCTTCTACTTCGGCACGGTGTTGCCGCCCGAGGACGTCCCGGTCGTCCGG
>JBAXUD010000366.1:0-3769 GCA_037129875.1 Mycobacteriaceae bacterium | reverse complement strand
GCAGCACTGGTGGCCGGGGCCGACGGCAGGGGGGTCTTCGACACCGTCGAGTCGCCCGAACTGCATCCCGCCAGCATTGTGGCGGCCGCAACGGCCAAACTGGCCGCCGCCCAACCACTCAGCCGATCCCACACACCGCAGCACGGTACCGCCAGCAACCCGAACGGGCCGGTTCGACGCGCACAGGCACTAGACTCGGGCCCGATGACGATTCCCGACCCACCGGCAAATACCTTCGCCGATCTGCCCATTCATCCCGCCGTGTTGCAGGCGGTCGCCGACGTGGGCTACGAGTCACCCTCGCCCATCCAGGCGGCCACCATTCCGGCGCTGATGGCGGGCTCCGACGTCGTCGGGCTGGCCCAGACCGGCACCGGCAAGACCGCCGCCTTCGCGATCCCGATCCTGTCCCGCATCGACGTCGCCAGCAAGCACACCCAGGCGCTGGTGCTGGCCCCCACGCGGGAGTTGGCTCTGCAGGTCGCCGAAGCGTTCAGCCGGTACGGCGCACATCTGCCCAAGATCTCGGTGCTGCCGATCTACGGCGGTCAGTCCTACACGGTCCAATTGGCCGGTCTGCGGCGTGGAGCGCAGGTGGTGGTGGGCACCCCGGGCCGGATCATCGACCACCTCGAGCGCGGCACGCTGGATCTGTCACATCTGGATTACCTGGTGCTCGACGAAGCCGACGAGATGCTGCAGATGGGCTTCGCCGAGGACGTCGAACGAATCCTGGCCGACACCCCGGAGTACAAGCAGGTCGCGCTCTTCTCGGCCACGATGCCGCCGGCCATCCGCAAGATCACCACGAAGTACCTGCACGACGCCGTCACGGTGGCGGTCAAGTCGAAGACCGCCACGGCCGAGAACATCACCCAGCGCTACATCCAGGTCGCCGGGAACCGCAAGATGGACGCGCTGACCCGGGTGCTCGAAGTCGACCCGTTCGAGGCGATGATCGTCTTCGTCCGCACCAAGCAGGCCACCGAGGAGGTCGCCGAAAAGCTGCGTGCCCGTGGGTTTTCCGCAGCAGCGATCAACGGCGACGTCGCGCAGGCGGTGCGGGAGCGCACCATCGCCGCGTTGAAGGACGGCTCGATCGACATCCTGGTGGCCACCGACGTCGCGGCCAGAGGCCTTGACGTGGAACGCATCTCGCACGTGGTGAACTACGACATTCCGCACGACCCGGAGTCCTACGTGCACCGCATCGGGCGCACCGGCCGGGCCGGACGCTCAGGCAACGCGCTGCTGTTCGTCTCACCGCGGGAACGTCATCTGCTCAAGTCCATCGAAAAGGTGACCCGCCAGCCCATCACCGAGGTGGATCTGCCGTCGGTCGACGACGTCAACGCCCAGCGGGTCGAGAAGTTCCGCGAGTCCATCACCGACGCGATCGGCGGTTCGGGGTTCGACGTGTACCGCAAGCTCGTCGAGCAGTACGGGCGCGACCATGACGTCCCGATGGCCGATATCGCCGCCGCACTGGCGGTTCAGGCCCGCGCCGGGGCGGAGTTCCTGATGACCGAGCCGCCGCCGGAGAAGCGCCGCGAGCGCACCGATCAGCCGGATCGCGAGCGTGCGCCGCGCAGGACGCGCGAGGATCTGGCCACCTATCGCGTCGCGGTCGGCAAGAGGCACAAGGTCGGACCGGGCTCCATCGTCGGGGCGATCGCCAACGAGGGTGGTCTGCACCGCAGCGATTTCGGCCACATCACCATCAAGCCCGACTTCTCTCTCGTCGAGTTGCCGGCGAAGCTGTCCAGCGAGACTTTGAAGAAGCTTGAGGGCACCCGCATTTCGGGTGTGTTGATCGATCTCAAGCCCGACCACAGCCGGACCGCCGGACCCCGTACGTCCGGCGGAAAGCCGCACCGCCCGAATCAATGACCGCGCCCAGCGACCTCGACCAGGGCGGCCTGGAGGCGGTATCTCGGGTCGACCGGGTGCCCTCGCTCACCGGAATCCGCGCGTTCGCCGCACTGCTGGTGGTCGGGACCCATGCGGCCTACACCACGGGCAAGTACACCCACGGCTTTGTCGGACTTGTCTACTCTCGCATGGAGATCGGGGTGCCGATCTTCTTCGTGCTGTCCGGGTACCTGCTGTTCGGGCCCTGGGTGAGGGCGGCGGCAGACGGAACGGCCGGGCCGTCGCTGAAGCGCTACGCCCGCAACCGGTTCCGGCGCATCATGCCCGCCTACGTCGTCACCGTCCTTGCGGCCTACGTGATCTACCATTTCCGCGACGCCGGACCGAATCCCGGCCACGGATGGTGGGGGCTGTTCCGCAACGTGACGCTGACCCAGATCTACACCGACAACTACGGTTACGCGCTGCTGCACCAGGGGCTGACCCAGATGTGGAGCCTGGCCGTCGAAGTCTCGTTCTACCTGGCGTTGCCGGCCTTGGCCTACCTGCTGATGGTGATCCTGTGCAAACGGCGGTGGCGGCCGGGCCTGCTGCTGGCCGGGCTCGGCGGGCTGTTTCTGATCAGCCCGGCCTGGCTCGTGCTGGTGCACACCACCGACTTCCTGCCCGACGGGGCCAAGCTGTGGCTGCCGGCCTATCTGGGATGGTTCATCGGCGGCATGGCGCTGACCGTGCTGGCCGCCATGAAGGTGCGGGTCTTCGGGTTCGTCGCGGTGCCACTGGCGGTGATCTGCTTCATGATCGTCTGCACGCCGATCGCCGGTGAACCTCAGACCTCGCCGACCGGTCTGGCGCAGGCACTGGTCAAGACGGTCTTCTACGCCGTGATCGCCACCCTCCTGGTCGCACCGCTGGCACTGGGCGGCTCCGGTTGGTACTCAAGGCTGTTGGCCAGCCGGCCCATGGTGTGGCTCGGGGAGATCTCCTATGAGATCTTCCTGGTGCACCTGGTTCTCATGGAGGTGGCAATGACCGTGGTGCTGCACTGGATCGTCTATACAGGAAACACCGCGACCTTATTCGTCGTCACGATGGCTTTGAGCATCCCGGTGGCGTGGGTGCTCCACCGGTTCACCCGGGTGCGTAACTAGGGTTCGACCACCGCCAGCGGACAGTGCCGGGCAAGCGCCGCGACGAGCGCCGGGGCCTCTGAACGTGACACCGGCAGTACCCAGGTCGCACCGGTGTCATCGCTGACCATGACGTGCAGCCCGGTGGCCGCCGACCCGTCGTCGGGTGACCACGAGGCAACGGGCACTGCGCGGGCGACCTGCAGGCGGATGGAGCGGATTCGCCGCGGCTGGTTCACCAGCAGCTGCCGCAATCGCGCCGCGTGCCGGCGCTGACCGCGGATGGCACTGTAAGCGGCCAGGAAGGCCAGTGCGGTGAAGGCGATCAACCCCGCGGCTCCGGCGATCTGCCACCGTTCCTAATCACTGAGCAGAAGTGAGTTCTGCCCAGTTGCGGCCCGAACGGTCTTGGCCGCGGGATTCCGGTGCTGACCGATGGACCGACAGACCTCGCGGGTGTGGCGGTGAATCGGGGCTTTCCGAACTCCGCGTGATCTCGGAAGCCTTACAGGTCTAGCCGGTGGAGTGCCCACACCCATCCTCTGTTGGGTACGGGGTCCTGCCGGCCGACGCCTGATCGGCTTACCGAGACCACGTCTACCGATAGCTGCCGCCGCGCCGTGGTGGCGGGTGACCTCTCCGGAAGTCTGTTGCTGCAACGGCGTACGCCAGTGCTGGTCGCCCCACTTACTGGTGTAGGCGGGATCGACACCTCCACCACCACGGCGGTGACATTCGGATCAGCAAGCAGCCGGCGGACTTTCGAG
>JBAXUD010000365.1:0-3788 GCA_037129875.1 Mycobacteriaceae bacterium | reverse complement strand
GACTTGATCGCGGCCGAGGTTCCCTCGTTGCCCTTGGCGCCCTCGCCGACGCCGCCGTTGAACGTCTTTCCGGCACCCTTGCCCCAGGCGCCGTCGGACGCGGCGTCGAGGTACTTCTGGAAGTTATCGGTGGTGCCGGACTCGTCGCTGCGGAAGATCACCACGATCGGCTGGGCCGGCAGCGTCTTGCCGGGGTTCAGCGCCGCGATTTCCGGTGCGTCCCAGGTCTTGACACCGCCGTTGAAGATCTTGGCCGCCGTCGGCCCGTCGAGGACGAGACCGTCCACCCCTGCGGCGTTGTAGGTGATTGCGATCGGGCCGAACACCATCGGCAGGTTCCAGGCCTCGCTGCCCGCGCAGCGCGCCTTCGCCTTCTCGACTTCACCCTTGTCCGCGTTGAGCGGCGAGTCGGAGCCGCCGATGTCGGTCTGGCCGCCGATGAACTCCGAGACGCCCGCGCCCGACCCACTGGAGGTGTAGTTGAGGGTGAAGCCAGGGCAGGCCGCCTCATAGGCGGTGACGAACCGGGTCATGGCGTTCGCCTGAGCCGACGCGCCGCTGCCCTTCAGCGACTTCTTGCCGCCGCAGGCCACCGTCCCGGCACCCGTGCCGGCCACCGTCCCGGCACCCCCCGAGCCCGACGGCGTCGCGTTGTTGTCACTGCCGCAAGCGCTGAGCGCGGCAATGGCGGTCACCGATACCGCCGCAACGAGAATTGTTCTGAAGCTGGTCACTGGTGTCTGCTCCCCGTGAGTTTGTTGTGTCCCTCTGGCGCAACGTATTCCGGACGGGTGGCCGTTTCGGGGCTCGCCGGTAAACGGAGGGTGAACAGCTGTGCGTCAACCGGGCGCGTAGGCGGTGTCCACGCCTGCGACGGCGAAACCGAGCGATTGGTAGGTCTTGATTGCGGCGGTGTTATCGGACTCGACGTAGAGCATGACGGTGGGCTCCTCATGCGGGAGCCGGCCGGCCAGGTGGTTCAGGCCATGCAGGGTCAGCGCCTTGCCGAGCCCGCGGCCCTGCGCAGCCGGGTCCACACCCAGTACGTAGACCTCACCCAGGACCTCACCCAGTCGGTCGTCGTGCACCTTGGTCCAGTGGAAGCCGCACATGGCGCCATGTGCGTCGTCGAAAGCCAGGAAGAGGCCCTCGGGGTCGAACCACGGTTCGGCGAGCCGCGCGGCGATGTCGGCTTCGGTCCAGCCGGCCTGCTCGGGATGCCAGGAGAAGGCTGCGTTGTTGACTCGCAGCAACTCGGCGTTGTCGGTGATGCCACCATAGGTGCGAAGTGAAATCCCTTGCGGGACAGTAGCTTCAGGAACATCGTCCAGCGGGCGGCGCATCTGGATCAGTTCGCGCGCGGGGCGCAGGTTGCAGGCGGCCGCCATCGCTCGCGCGGCAGGCAGGGTTCCGTGCGCCCAGAAACGGGTCGAGGGTCCGCCGCGGGCGATGGCCGCCTGCACCAGGGCGGTACCGATACCGCGACGGCGCGCGTCCGGACGCACCACCAGCTCGGCGGTTCCGGCGGGCGTGAGGTTCAGATAGCCGACAAGGGAGCCGTCGGGATCGGTGGCGAGCAGATGTTCGGTGCTCTGACCGGAGAGTTCGCGCAAGACCTGTTCACCGACGGGCGCCACCCCGTCGGCAAGTTCGGCGCCGGTCACGAGTTCCCGGACGGCGTTCTGTTCGTCCGCCGACAGCGATGCCCGCCGGAGCTGGGCCGTCATTGACCGGGCAGCAGCGAGCTCGACATCTCGGAGTCGTCAACCAGGTCGCCGTCGGCCCCGTCGTCAGGGCCGACGTCGGTACTGGCCGAACGTCCGCGGGCCGGCCGGACCGCCTTGTAGCCGACGTTGCGGACGGTGCCGATCAACGCCTCGTACTCAGGCCCGAGCTTCGCACGCAGCCGCCGCACGTGCACGTCGACCGTGCGGGTGCCGCCGAAGAAGTCATAACCCCAAACCTCTTGCAGCAGTTGCGCTCTGGTGAACACCCGGCCGGCGTGCTGAGCCAGATATTTGAGCAGCTCGAACTCCTTGTAGGTGAGATCGAGCGGACGGCCGCGCAGTCTGGCGGTATAGGTGCCTTCGTCGATCACCAACTCGCCGAGGTTGACCTTGCCGACGCTCTCCTGATTGGCCAACCCTCCCCGCCGGCCGACCAGGAGTCGAAGCCTGGCGTCGATCTCGGCGGGCCCGGTCGCGGGAAGCAGAATCTCGTCGATACCCCAGTCGATCGTCACGGCGACAAGTCCGCCCTCGTTGACCACGGCAACCACAGGTACCGGTGCGCCGGTGGTGCCCAGCAGTCGGCACAGGCCCCGTGCGGCGGCGAGATCGGTGCGCGCGTCGACGATGGCGACGTCGGCGGAACCAGCCTCCAGCAGCGATGCCACCTCGGTGGGCGCAGCGCGCATGGAGTGCGCAAGCAGCGCCAGCGATGGCAGCACCGACTCCGGGTTCGGGTCGGCGGTCAGTAGCAACAGGTCCAACAAACTCTCCTGGTTTGACGCAACTGTAACCCGCGACCTGCTGTTTCGAAGATCCGGACGGCCGGGGTGCCCGGTAGGCCAGAATGTGCGGGTGCGAAAGCTGATCACCGCTGTAGGCGCCTCGGTGCTTGCCGTGACCCTCGCCGCGGTGGGAGTGGACACCGGCGCGGCCGTCTACGCGGAATACCAGTTGGCGCGGCATGTTCGCAGTGCGGCAGACCTTCCCTTCGACCCGTGGGTGGCGATCCTGGGGTTCCCGTTCCTCCCCCAGGCGATGCGTCACCGATACGACGAGTTGGAAATCAAGGCGAACGGTGTCGAGCACCCCGTGGTGGGCAACGTCACACTCGAGTCGACGATGCACGACATCGACCTGACGCAGGCTTCGTGGCTGATGCGCCCGGACGCCGACCTGCCGGTGGGAAAGCTGGAGAGCCGGATCATCATCGACTCGCGCCACCTGGGGACTTTCCTGGGGATCAAGGACCTGGCCGTGCAGGCTCCCGCGGAGGACACCGACGATCCCACCGGCGGAACCACCGAGTCCGGAATCTCCGGAAACAAGGGATTGGTCTTTTCCGGTACCCCAACGAAGGCCGGCTTTGACAAGCTGGTCAGCGTGACCGTCGATCTCTCCATCGCCGGGCCCGACCAGACCACCCTGGTGTTCACCCCCACTGGCATCGCCACCGGCCCCAACACAGCAGATCAAACCGTGCCCGACGACAAGCGCGACGCCGTGCTCGGCGCGTTCGGCGCGTCCGTGCCCGGCCAGAAGCTGCCGTTCGGTCTGCGCCCGACATCCGAGGGTGCGCGCGGATCGGATCTCATCATCGAGGGCATCGCCGAGGACGTGACGGTGCGACTGCAGGGGTTCCGGCGGTGAGCGCACTGATAACCGCCGGGGCGGCCATCGCCGCCGCGATGGGTCTCGCCGCCACCGCGGGTGTGCTGCACAACCGTCGCGCCGGCGTGTTGCGCCACACTCACGACCCCGAAGAGCCGCCCGCCCCCGACACCGCCGATCTCGGACTGTCGAGCACCAGCCCCACCATCGTCCACTTCACCGCGGTGTGGTGCGGTCCGTGCGCCGCGGTCCGTCGGGTCATTCACCAGGTGTGCTCCGACCTGCCACAGGTCGCTCACATCGAGATCGACATGGACGCCGATCCCGGCGCCGCGCGCAAGCTTTCGGTGCTGTCGCTTCCGACGACGTTCATCTTCGACGCCGACCGGCGCCAGCGGTACCGGTCGGCCGGGGTGCCGAAAGCGGCTGACCTGAAGGCGGCGCTGGAGC
>JBAXUD010000364.1:0-3825 GCA_037129875.1 Mycobacteriaceae bacterium | reverse complement strand
GGTTGGAGGGTTGCCGGCCAGCAAGCCGGGGCTTAAGCGCTGGCACTCAGAACCGTTCAAAAGCGTATCGCACAACCGCGGGAACTGGCCAGCCGGTTCCAAAGGTCGCGTGGCTTCGATGTGGCGCAGGATGTGAGTTGATACTGGTAACCGCCGTGACAACGCACCACTTCTTCGAGCCTGACCGAAACCGACGCCGGGAGAACAGCACATGAGAGCCGAGCAGCCCACCATCATCTACACGCTCACCGACGAGGCGCCGCTGCTCGCGACGTACGCCTTCCTGCCGGTCATTCAGGCGTTTCTGGAGCCGGCCGGCATCGACGTCAAGACCAGCGACATCTCAGTGGCGGCCCGCATCCTGGCCGAGTTCGGCGACTACCTGACCGAAGAGCAGCGGGTGCCCGACACCCTGGCCGAGCTCGCCGCGCTCACCCAGGAGCCGGACACCAACATCATCAAGCTGCCCAACATCAGCGCCTCGGTGCTCCAGCTGGTGGCGGCCATCAAGGAGCTGCAGGGCAAGGGCTACAAGATTCCGGACTTCCCCGGCGATCCGAAGACCGACGAGGAGAAGGAGATTCGGGCGCGCTACTCCAAGTGCCTGGGCAGTGCGGTGAATCCGGTTCTGCGCGAGGGCAACTCGGACCGTCGCGCACCCAAGGCGGTCAAGGAGTACGCGCGTAAGCACCCGCACAGCATGGGGGAGTGGTCGATGGCGTCACGCACCCATGTGGCGCACATGCGGCACGGCGACTTCTACCACGGCGAGAAGTCGCTGACGCTGGACCGGGCACGCACGGTGAAGATGGTGCTGGAGACCAGGCGCGGCGAGACGATCGTGCTCAAGCCCGAGGTGAAGCTGGACTCCGGCGACGTCATCGACAGCATGTTCATGAGCAAGAAGGCCCTCTGCGATTTTTACGAGGAGCAGATGCAGGACGCCTACAAGACCGGCGTCATGTTCTCGCTGCACGTCAAGGCCACGATGATGAAGGTCAGCCACCCGATCGTCTTCGGGCATGCGGTGAAGGTCTTTTACAAGGACGCCTTCGCCAAGCACCAGAAGCTCTTCGACGAGCTGGGTGTCAACGTCAACAACGGCTTGTCCGACCTCTACAGCAAGATCGAGTCACTGCCGGCATCGCAACGCGACGAGATCATCGAAGACCTGCACGCCTGCAACGAACACCGGCCCGAGTTGGCCATGGTGGACTCGGCCCGGGGTATCTCCAACTTCCATTCGCCGTCCGACGTGATCGTGGACGCATCCATGCCCGCGATGATCCGGGCGGGCGGCAAGATGTACGGCGCCGACGGGAAGCTCAAGGACACCAAGGCGGTCAACCCGGAGTCCACCTTCTCCCGCATCTACCAGGAGATCATCAATTTCTGTAAGACCGAGGGCCAGTTCGATCCGACGACGATGGGCACCGTCCCCAACGTGGGGCTGATGGCGCAGCAGGCCGAGGAGTACGGCAGCCACGACAAGACCTTCGAGATCCCCGAGGACGGCGTCGCCAACATCGTCGACGTCGACACCTCGGAGGTGCTGCTGACCCAGAACGTCGAGGCCGGCGACATCTGGCGCATGCCCGTCGTCAAGGACGCACCGATCCGCGACTGGGTGAAGCTGGCCGTCACCCGGGCGCGCGAGTCCGGCATGCCGGTGGTGTTCTGGCTCGACGTGGAACGTCCGCACGAGAACGAGCTGCGCAAGAAGGTCTTGACCTACCTGAAGGATCACGACACCGAGGGCCTCGACATCTCGATCATGTCGCAGGTTCGCGCCATGCGGCACACGATCGAGCGGGTGAGCCGCGGACAGGACACCATCGCCGCGACCGGCAACATCCTTCGCGACTACCTCACCGACCTGTTCCCCATCCTCGAGCTGGGCACCAGCGCGAAGATGCTGTCGATCGTGCCGTTGATGGCGGGCGGCGGCCTGTACGAAACCGGGGCCGGCGGCTCGGCGCCCAAGCACGTCAGTCAGCTCCTCGAGGAGAACCATCTGCGCTGGGACTCGCTCGGCGAATTCCTCGCACTGGCCGCCAGCCTGGAGGGGATGGGCAACAAGATCGGCAACGACCGGGCCAAGCTCCTCGCCAAGACCCTCGACGCCGCGACCGGAAAGCTGTTGGACAACAACAAGAATCCGTCCCGGAAGACCGGCGAACTCGACAACCGGGGCAGCCAGTTCTATCTCGCGCTGTACTGGGCGCAAGAACTCGCTGCGCAGGGCGAGGACAAGGAACTGGCGGAGCACTTCGCTGCACTTGCCACGGCGTTGGCTTCCGACGAAGACGTCATCCTGGCCGAACTGAACGAGGCGCAGGGCAATCCGGTGGAGATCGGCGGTTATTACTACCCGGACCGGGAGAAGACCACGGCGGTGATGCGGCCCAGCAAGACATTCAACGCCGCGCTGGCGGCGGCCGCCGGGGCCTGATACAACGCACTACCGGTGAGTAGCCCAAGCTGATCCATCTCTGGAACAAGTGCCCTTGTAGTGTGATCGTCGAGCAGATCTCGATGGCCCCACTCGGCTGCCCACGAGGCTATCGCCAGGCGTAGGAGGATGCGGACTCACATGTCCAGTCGACCCAAGATCAAGGTCAAAGGCACCGTCGTCGAGCTCGACGGCGACGAGATGACGCGGATCATCTGGAAGCTCATCAAAGACACCCTGATCCTGCCCTACCTCGACGTGGACCTGGAGTACTACGACCTCGGCATCGAGCACCGCGACGCCACCGACGACCAGGTCACCATCGACTCCGCCAACGCCATCCTCAAGCACCATGTCGGCGTCAAGTGCGCCACCATCACTCCCGACGAGGCCCGCGTCGAGGAGTTCGGCCTCAAGAAGATGTGGCTCTCGCCGAACGGCACCATCCGGAACATCCTGGGCGGCACCATCTTCCGCGCACCGATCGTCATCTCCAACATCCCCCGACTGGTGCCCGGGTGGACCAAGCCGATCATCATCGGGCGACACGCCTTCGGCGACCAGTACCGCGCCACGAACTTCAAGGTGGACCGACCCGGCACGGTGATGCTGTCCTTCACCCCCGACGACGGCAGCGAGCCGATCGTGCACGAGGTGGTGCACATTCCCGAGGACGGCGGCGTCGTCATGGGCATGTACAACTTCAAGAAATCCATCCAGGACTTCGCCCGATCGACGTTCAGTTATGCGCTGCAGCAGAACTACCCGGTGTACCTGTCGACCAAGAACACCATCCTCAAGGCCTATGACGGCATGTTCAAGGATGAATTCGAGCGGATTTTCGAGGAGGACTACAAGGCGGAGTTCGACTCCCGCGGGCTGACCTACGAGCACCGCCTGATCGACGACATGGTGGCCTCCTGTCTGAAGTGGGAGGGCGGCTACGTGTGGGCCTGCAAGAACTATGACGGCGACGTGGAGTCCGACATCGTGGCCCAGGGCTACGGCTCGCTGGGCCTGATGACCTCGGTGCTGCTCACCCCGGACGGCAAGACCGTCGAGGCCGAGGCCGCCCACGGCACCGTGACCCGGCATTACCGGCAGCACCAGCAGGGCAGGCCCACCTCCACCAACCCGATCGCGTCGATCTTCGCCTGGACCCGTGGACTGCAGCACCGCGGCAAACTCGACAACACCCCTGAGGTGATCGAGTTCGCGGACGCTCTCGAAGAGGTCGTCATCCACACCGTCGAGGGCGGGCAGATGACCAAGGACCTGGCGCTGCTTATCGGCCCCGCACAGCCGTGGCAGACCAGCGAGCAGTTCCTGGCGACCCTGGCCGACAACCTCAAGAGGACACTCGCCGAGACTCG
>JBAXUD010000363.1:0-3826 GCA_037129875.1 Mycobacteriaceae bacterium | reverse complement strand
TCACCAACTGGATCACCCCGGACAGCAGCGGGTAGTGCGTACAGCCGAGCACCAGGGTATCGACCTCGGCGCACTGCAGTGGCTCAAGGTACCCCTCGGCCAGGCCGAGCACCTGGCGGCCGCTGGTGACTCCGCGCTCGACGAAGTCGACGAACCGCGGGCAGTCCACCGCGGTCACCTCGACGTCGCGGGCCGCGGCGAAAGCGTCCTGGTAGGCGCCGGAGGCGATGGTCGCGCTCGTGCCGATCACCCCGATACGCCCCGATCGGGTGGTGGCCGCCGCGCGCCGGACCGCAGGCAGGATGACCTCGACGACGGGTACGTCGTAGCGTTCGCGGGCGTCCCGCAGGCAGGCGGCCGACGCGGTGTTGCACGCGATCACCAGGGCTTTGACCCCGCGTTCCACCAGGTCGTCGGCGATGGCCAGGGCGAGCACCCGAACCTCGGGGATGCTGCGCGGACCGTACGGCCCGTTGGCGGTGTCGCCGACATAGATGACGTCCTCGTCGGGCAGCTGGTCGATGATCGATCTGGCGACCGTCAGTCCGCCGACGCCGGAGTCGAAGATACCGACGGGGGCGAACCGGTCGCTCACGTCAGCGTTCCGGGCAGCGGCGCTCCGGCCTTCTTGCGGGCGCGGGCGTCGCGTTCGGGGCTGGACAACCAGTAGGCGGCGAGCACGCCGGCGATCGCCCCGCACAGGTGACCCTGCCAGGACACCCCGCCGCAGCGGTTGAGCACCGGCACCGCACCCCAAAGGATTCCGCCGTAGACGAACAGCACCACCAGGCTGATGCCGATCTGCCACAGGTTGCGGGTCAGCCAGCCGAAGACCAGCAGGAAGGCCAGCCAGCCGAAGATCAGCCCCGAGGCACCGATGTGGTTGGTCTCCATGTGGCAGCTGCCGATGTTGCCGATCAGCCAGGTTCCCAGGCCGCCCAGGATCCAGATGATCGCCGTCGCCCACACGAACCGGGCCATGCCGGCAAGGGTCACCAGGAACCCGAGCACCAGGGCCGGCACGGTGTTGGCCAGCAGGTGGTCCCATCCGCCGTGCAGCAGCGGGGCGAACAGGATGCCTTTGAGTCCGTCGGCTTCCAGCGGCTTGATCCCGTTGGCCTCCAGCGATTGTCCGGTCAGCTGGTCGATGAGCTCGATGAGGTAGAGCAGCACGACGAACGTCAGGATGGTCGCGCCGCCGACCTTCCACGCCGGCCATTTGGTGGGCGGGGTTTGGGTCATTGGCACAGGCTACCGGCTGCAGCTACCCCGCGAAGGTGCGCAAAATGCACGCCCGCGCGGCGTGTCACCGCACGGACACGCACTCAGTGTCAGTGTGGTGCTCGCCGCCCTCACCCGAACGCGCCGGGCAGCATCTCGCGGTAGGTCGGCACGCCCGCCACCGATTCGGCAGCCAGCACCCCGGCCAGCACGGCGCGGGCCAGGACCTCGGCCGCCGCGGTACCCACCTTTGTCACCAGTGCCATCTCCGGCGACATGGCGGCGGGCGTGTCGGGGTTCGGCGGCACCTCCACCGCCCCGGTGGCCAGCACGAACACGGTGTCGCCGTCCAGCGGGGTATGCGCCGGCCGAATAGCCATCGCCAGCCCACCCTGCGCGGCAATGGCCACCCGGTGACACCCCGCCTTGCTCAGCGCGGCGTCGGTGGCGACCACCGCGATGGTGGTGTTGAGCGGGCTGGAGTCCCGGTGCCGTGCGGCGTGGCCGGCGATCTGCTCGGCCGGCGGGGCGTTCAATCCGAAGTGGCGGGCCAGTTCGGCCATCCAGGGCAGGCCGGTGGTGGGGTCCAGCACCTCCCCGGCCGAATTCACCACGACGATCGCCCCGACGGTGATCCCGTTGTCCAGCACGGTCGATGCAGTGCCGACCCCGCCCTTGAGCACACCGGCCCGCGCCCCGACCCCGGCTCCCACACAGCCCACAGCGAAGTCTCGCCCGGCGACCTCAGCCGCCGCATACCCGAACCGCGCATCGGGTCGATTGGCCCACGCGCCGACCGGCAGGTCGAAGATCACCGCGGCCGGCACGATCGGGACGGTCCCGCCGGTCATCTGCACACCGCGGCCGCGTTCCTCCAGCCAGGTCATCACACCGTCGGCGGCGGCAAGACCGAAGGCGCTGCCTCCGCTCAGGACGACGGCATCGACGTGCCGGACGCTGTTGGACGGGTGCAGCAGTTCGGTCTCGCGACTGCCCGGCGCCCCGCCGCGGACATCCACCGCGCCAACCGTTCCCGGTGGCGCCACCACAACCGTTGTGCCACAAGCCCATCCGCGGCCCGGCACGTCGGCCGATCCGACCGTCGCATCGGCATCGCACCGATGGTGGTGGCCGACCTCGATACCGGCCACGTCGGTGATCGATCCGCTGAATCCGATGGCCGGACTCCTCCTCGGGCCTGGGGGCCCGCATCGTCGTCCGGCTGTCACCGGATCGGCTTGCCCATCAGCCCCAGGACCAGATACTCCTGCAGCACGGTCAGCCATTGGTACACCTCGAAGTGAGCGGCCATCGGATGGCCGGCCGCCAGCCGGTCCGGAAGGTCGGGGCCCACGCCCAGGATGGTGCCCAGCGCCAGCCGGATGTCGTTGACCGCCGCGATCCAGGCGTTGGCGTCGTCCTCGGAAAGCTCGATCGGACCGCCACCGGCCGGCAATGTGTCGATGAGCCGTTGCGCGGCAGCGATTTTCGTGTCGATGATCTGCGGCTCATGCAGGCTGCGCAGGGCGCCGTTGGCCGCCTCGGCGTCGCGCTGCTGCTCCTTGACGAAATCGGGCAGCAGCCGTCGCATCGTTCCGTCCTGGGGCGCCTGCGGATTGCCGGTGCGGATCCCGGTGAGTGCTTCGAGTGGGTCCGTCGGCGCCCCGGACTGCCGGTCGTCGAGCATCTCCTGCACCGACGTCGCCATGTTCTTCAGTAATGCCACTTCATGGGAATCCAGCACCGAGACGAACCGCGGACCGTCGACGGCGACGACCCGTTTCCATTTGCGCACTCGATAGTCCGTTCAGCGGTCCTGCGCCATGGTGGCCCACAGGCCGGCGGCGTGCAGTTTCGTCACGTCCACCTCCATGGCCTCCCGGCTGCCGGCGGAGACCACCGCTTTGCCGTCGTTGTGCACCTGCATCATGAGTTTGGTGGCGTGCGGTTCGCTGTACCCGAACAGCTTCTGGAAGACGTACGTCACGTAGTTCATCAGGTTGACCGGATCGTCCCACACGAGAGTCACCCAGGGCGCGTCAATGGCTTCGAGGATGTCGGTCTCGCGGACCCCACTGGTACCCGGCCGGGTCGGTGCTGCGGAGGCGCCCATGGGACAAGAATAGCGAGCGCCGGCAAATCCCACCCCTGCTCTTTTCACCCGTTACGGTTGCCGTGTGAACCAGGCGGGGTCGACGGCGCTGCTGACCGACAAGTACGAGCTGACCATGCTGTCGGCCGCCTTGCGGGACGGCACAGCCGGGCGCAGGACCACCTTCGAACTGTTCGCCCGACGGCTGCCCGACGGCCGCCGGTACGGGGTCCTCGCCGGCATCGGCCGGTTCCTGGAAGCGTTGAGCGACTTCGTCTTCGACGACGCGGCCCTGGCCACGGTGGCCGGCTTCGCCGACGTCGCCAACCTGGATGCCACGTGCGACTTCCTGCGCGGGTTCCGCTTCGGCGGCGATATCGACGGCTACGCCGAAGGGGAGCTGTACTTCCCGGGCTCGCCGGTGCTGTCGGTGACCGGCACCTTCGCCGAATGCGTGCTGCTGGAGACCCTGGCGCTGTCGATCTTCAACCACGACACCGCGGTGGCCTCGGC
>JBAXUD010000362.1:0-3833 GCA_037129875.1 Mycobacteriaceae bacterium | reverse complement strand
CTCGTCGGGCTGCAGGTACATCAGCAGGCCCTCGGCGGTGATGAACACCCCATCGTGCGCGTCGACGCGGTCCATCCAGCTGTAGTCCAGCGCGGACTGGCCGAGGTTGGTGATGCGCGGCGATTCGGGCAGCAGCCGCTCACGTAGTTCGATCACCGGTGGGAGGTCCACCGAGACCCACCGGAACTGCGCGTCCGGCACCGCCTTGTCGAGCCGCCAGAAGCTGGTCTGGAAGCCCTCGGCGAGCGCCACGATGGTGGCTTTGGGGTGGGCGCGCAGGTACTCGATGGTGCACCGATCGACGGCCAGCGAGCGCAGCGCCATCTCCTGGCCGCGGCGGCCGAATTTGTCGTAGTCGACGCCGTAGCTGGTGGTGAATACGTCGCGCAATCGGATCGCCATCGGATCGTCGATGATGGCGTCGGGCAGGCCGGCCTGGTGGGCCCGGCCGTTGAGCGTCATTAGCGCGGTTTCGGAGACGCCAGTCAGCGCTGCGGACTCGGCTTTTCGATCGTTCATTGCTTTCAACTTACTCGCGCAGCAGTTTCCCCAGCGTGCGCAGGTTGCGCGTAGTGGTCGACGATTTGAGGCGGCGCTTACCCATCGTCTTGCCGATCGTGGATTGCAGCGTCGCCGCGGTGGGCACCTGCCAGTACAGGACGCCGTCGCCGCCGGCGATGTTCTCGTCAGGTCCGGCGTCGGCCGCCAGGGCGGCCAGTTCGTCGAGCACGGCCGGGTCGCTGACAAAGGTCACGTACGAATGTTTGCCGGCCACCTCGGGCTCGAACGGATAGGCCGCCACGATCGACCGGACCGCCGCAACGTCGTACACCAGCACCCAGGCGTCGTAGCCGAATTGCCGGCGAAGCGCGGTCTCGGTCTTGGTGCGAACGGTTTCCGCGGTGCCGGTCGAGGTGAGCAGCACGTTGCCGCTGGCAAGGATGGTCCGCACATCGCCGAGCCCGGCGGCGCGCAAGGCGGCGGCCACCTCGGCCATCTTCAGGTTCACGCCGCCGACGTTGACGCCGCGCAGGAAAGCCGCATAGCGGGTCATACGGCAACGCTACCGACGTAGGCTCGACGCCATGACGCGCCAGGTTTTCGACGACAAACTGCTGGCGTTGATCGCCGACAACTCCCTCGGCGTGCTGGCCACCGTCAAACGTGACGGCCGACCGCAGTTGTCCAATGTCACCTATCACTTCGACCCGCGTGCGCAGGCCATCGAGGTGTCGATCACCGAACCGCGGGCCAAAACCCGCAACCTGCGCCGCGACCCGAGGGCGTCGCTGCTGGTGAGTTCCGAGGATGGCTGGTCCTACGCGGTGGCCGAGGGCGACGCCGTGCTCAGTGCGCCCGCAGCCGCCCCCGACGATGCCACCGTCGAGTCACTGGTGGCCCTGTATCGCGCCGTCGCCGGCGAGCATCCCGACTGGGACGAGTACCGCCAGGCCATGGTCATCGATCGCAGAGTGCTGCTGCGGCTGCCGATCGGCCATCTGTACGGCATGCCGCCGGGTATGCGCTGAACTCGCGTCCTCCGCAGCCGGGTTAGGCTAAGCACATGGCCAAGTCGGAGCCCGAACCGCAGGACGAGAACGAGACCAAGCGCAAGTTCCGCGAGGCGCTGGAACGCAAGAAAGCGAACTCGGCAGGTGCCGCCGCGCGGGCCGACGGGGTGGGCAAGCAGTCCCAGGCCCACGGCCCGGTCGAGAACCGGCGGGAGTTCCGGCGCCGCAGCGGCGGCTAGGGCGTGGGCTCGTAGCTGAAGCTGATCTGATCGCCCTCGGCCTTGTTAACGGTCAGCGTGAAGTCCTGAGTCTCGCTGCCGGCGACCACCTTGCAGGCAAGGGTGTTGCCGGGCTTGCCTTCGAGGTCGCCCGAGCAGTCCGCGGAGTCCGGGCGCTGACCCAACTGCTCGGCGAGCTGGTCAAGCAGCGCGTTCTCGACGTTCTGTTTGGACATCGCAGGAATGAGCGTGAAACTAAGGAGCAGTCCTTCGACGTCGGTGACGTCCACGGTGCGCCGCGTAGTGACCCCGCCGGCCGTGACATCGCAATGCGTCTCGTAGCCCTTCTTGCCCTCAAGGCCCGATTCACAGGTGACCGAGTCCACTTTCTCCCCGGTAGCGTTCGACAAGAGGCCCGACACCGACTTTGCCAACTGCTCTTTCGTCACCGCAGGAGTCATCTCGTAGCTGACGGTGGTGCCCTCGACCTTCGTCACCGCCACGACCGGTTCGATACTGTTGGTGTCGGACAACACGACCTCGCAGCTAGTGGTCTTGCCGACCTCGCCGGTCAGGTCGTCCTTACAGGTGACCGACTGCGGCTTCTGACCGGCTTTCTCAAGCCGCTCGGAGATGTCCTTCTGCAGATCGGACTTCACGACGACGGGGGTGGTGCTGAAAGAGCATCCCGTCAAGGCCCCTCCTGCGAGCGCAGTAGCGACAACCGCGGCACCAATCACACGACACAAACCGGCCGACTGCACCATGACCTCCATGAACTCAGGCGCGCACGGCGTCGCTCAGTTGTGCGGCGAGATGACAAGAGTTTGCACCATACCAAGAGTGGGACCATCCTGTGGGGCAACCATGAAGGCGCTGTTCCGTTGCACCGTCGAGCGCGCCTCGACGATCTTGCCGGCGCGCTCGCTCAATAACCCTGCCCCGGTGATCCAGCTCAGCCCGGAGACGATGTAGCAGATCAGCACCCCCGACAGCAGAATCCCGGTGGTGGCGTGCAGGTCTCGCCAGCGGATCCCTTCCAGACGGTGGTCACCACCCGGCGGGTGAGCACCGCGACGAGTCCCAGTGCCACCGCCACCCCGACCAGGACAAGCGTCAGCCCCAGCGCCACCCCGTTGGACATCGGACCTCCGGCATTTGTGGAACCCATTGTGCTTACTCAGGATCGGGTCTGGGTGCCTAAACTGGGTCCATGGCGAGTCTGCAACTGACCTCCGACCCCGCCGCCGATTCGCTGCTGAGTGAGGAACCGTTCGCGCTGCTGGTGGGAATGCTTCTTGATCAGCAGATTCCGACACGTTGAAAATCGTCGCTACTCAAGAAGCCCCACGAGGACGGTTGACCCAGATCGCATGCGAAGCAATCATGAACCCACTAGCCCATCGGGTGCGCGTAATCGAAACTGAAACCAGTCCGTGCAGCGGACCCAATTGACCACAGCCCAGTGAGGGAATGGAGCCAGGGGGAACCATGAACGCCGCAACGCGCATGGCCGCCGCTATCGGGCTACTGGCAGCAGCAGCGATCCCCCAAGCGAATGCCGAGCCCGAGGATCCCAACACCTGGCCGGTGGCGGACAACGCCGCCTACAGCAGTCCCGCCGACCCAGGTTGGGTGTTTTTCCTACCGGGTACCGGCAATGCTGCGCGCGGCTGCGGGATCGGACCCGATGGCACCGTCGGATGCGACATCACCGTCCCCAGAAATGAAGACGGGTCGGTAGTTCAGTGGGGCACCCCAGGTCCACCCGGCTTTTACAGTTGCACCCCTCCCGGTCAGACGCAGCGGCAGTGCCCGCTCCCGCCGCCGGGCACCAACCAGATCGTCGCTGACCCGGGGAAGCCGGCCCGGTACGTCCAATCCACTGCCCTGACCTTCACCCGCAATCTTGGGGTACTGGCCCCTGGCTACCGGTTGGTCAACGGAGGCGCTTCTTGCTACGTCTCGGGTGCATCGCCGGGCGGCATTAACTGCAAGACCGGAGACAACGGATTCCACTGGAGTTCTGCGGGCGGCACCCTGGAGTAGCTGACGGGAGGCATCGGAGAGAAGACACCCCGGTTTATCGGGAGGAAGGCTGCCG
>JBAXUD010000361.1:0-3847 GCA_037129875.1 Mycobacteriaceae bacterium | reverse complement strand
TCGACGCAAGTGGCCTGTCCAGCGATCCGTTCTATCTGGACTGCATCGAGAACGACCCACTGGCATTCACCAATGCCGATAGCCGGGCCCTGACCCGCGAACTCGATCGGGGTTGGAAGCGGTTCGGCCACGAACTACCGAAACTGACGGTGCCGACCCTGGCGGTGCACGGGGAGATCGATCCGATCGCCGCACCGGGGGCGGTGCGGGCCTACGCCGAACAGATTCCGGCGCTGGAGTACCTGGAATTCGCCGGCACCCGACACGATGTGCTCAACGACATCACCCACCGCGAGGTGACCGCCGCGATCGTCGACTTCATCGGCGAGCAGACGTAAAGTCGCACGCAAGTCGGGCAATTCGCGCGAGTTTGCGTCTGCTCGCGGGAGAGCCCGGGTTAGAGCCAGGTGTCTGGCGACGTCGCTGTCAGGAACGACTCGAGGTCGTCACGCCACTGCGCGGGTGTGGTCTTGTCCGGTTCGATGCCGGTGTACTCACCGCGGTAGAACAACAGCGGTCGCGGCTTGACCGTCGGCAGTTCCGACAGCGACGCAACGCGCCCGAACACCACGAAGTGATCACCACCGTCGTGCACGGAATCCACCGCGCAGTCGATGTGGGCCAACGAGTTGTCGATCACCGGGGATCCGAGTGGCGATGTGTGCCAGTCGATTCCGGCAAATTTGTCAGGCTCTTTTGATCCGAACCTGGCGCAGATATCCCGCTGCTTCTCGGTGAGCACGTTGACGCAGAACTGTCCGCTGGCCTCGATGGCCTGCCATGACCGCGACACCTTGGTGGGGCAGAACAGCACCAGGGGAGGGTCCAGCGACAGCGCCGCGAAGGACTGGCACGCGAATCCGATGGGAGCCCCGTCGTGCATCGTGGTGATGATCGTGATGCCGGTGCAGAACTGACCGAGTACCTGACGGAATTCCCGCGGATCGATGGGTTGCGCCGACATTTACTTGGTGACGTGCGAGCCGATGGAGAAGTCATGCCCCCACAGGCTGACTGCAGTGCTCTCCCGTGCGATCCAGTCGTGGTCGGTGACCTGCAAACCCTCGCAACCGAATTCGACGTCGAAGCCGGTCGGTGTCTTCATATAGAACGACAGCATCTTGTCGTTGACGTGGCGACCCAGCGTCGCGGACATCGGCACCTTTCGCCGCAGCGCACGGTCCAGGCACAGACCCACGTCGTCGCTGCCTTCCACCTCCATCATCAGATGCACGACGCCACTGGGCGTCGGCATCGGCAGGAAGGCAAGGCTGTGGTGGCGCGGGTTGCAGCCGAAGAAGCGCAGCCAAGCCGGCGGCCCGTCAGCCGGGCGCCCCACAAGTTGGGGCGGCAGGCGCATCGAGTCGCGCAGGGTGAAGCCCAGCACATCGCGGTAGAAGTGCAGGGCCTCGGCGTCGTCGCGGGTGGACAGCACCACGTGGCCCAGCCCCTGCTCCCCGGTGACGAACTTGTGTCCGTACGGGCTGACCACACGGCGGTGCTCGAGTGCGGCGCCGTGGAAGACCTCCAACTGGTTGCCGGAGGGATCGGCGAAGGTGATCATCTCGTCCACGCGGCGGTCGGCCAACTGCGCTGCGGTTGCTTCCTTGTAGGGAACGCCTTCGACATCCAGGGCCTCTCGGATGTTCTGCAGCCCTTCGGCGTTCGCGCACTCCCAGCCTGCCACCGACAGCCGATCATGCTCACCGGGCACGATGACCAAGCGCGCCGGGAAGTCGTCCATCCGCAAGTACAGCGCGCCCCCTGGACTGGCACCGGGGGCGCCCTTGCCTTCGACCATGCCGAGCACCTTGAGGGCGTATTCGCGCCAAGCGGGCACATCGGTGGATTCGACCCGCAGATAACCCAGCGAGCGGATGGCACTCATGAACCGCCTCCTAGGAAATCGACCGTCAGCTTGTTGAACTCGTCGAACTTCTCCAGCTGAGCCCAGTGGCCGCACTGCCCGAAAACGTGCAACTGCACCCGGGGAATCTGTTTGAGCGCCACCAGCGCTCCGTCGAGCGGATTGACCCGATCCTCACGACCCCAGATGAGCAGCACCCGCTGACGCAGCTTGTACACCTCGCGCCACATCATGCCGAGTTCGAAATCCGGCCCTGCGAACGACTTCCCCATCGCCCTGGCGGCGGCCAGCGACTCCGGCGCGCTGGCGATGGCGAACCGCTCGTCGATGAGTTCGGGGGTGATCAGCTTCTGGTCGAACACCATGATCCGCAGGAAACGTTCCATGTTCTCCCGGGTCGGATCGGCGGTGAACCGGCCGAGCAGCTTGACACCCTCGGTGGGGTCGGGTGCGAAGAGGTTGACGCTCAAGCCGCCCGGGCCCATCAGCACCAGCCGGCCGGCGCGCTTCGGGTTGTCCAGGGCGAACCGCACAGCGGTACCGCCGCCCAGGGAATTTCCCACCAGCGCAGCGCTTTCGATGCCGAGGTGGTCGAAGAGTGCCAGCACCGCATTGGCGCTGTAGCGGTTGTACTGCTCGTGCTCGGTGTGCTTGTCGGAGTGCCCGTAGCCCGGTTGATCGACGGCGATGACGCGGAAGTGCTGTGCCAGCACAGCGATGTTGCGGCCGAAGTTCGACCAGCTCGACGCACCCGGCCCGCCGCCGTGCAGCAGCACCACCGTCTGGTCGTTGCCCTCGCCGGCCTCGTGGTAGTGCAGCCGCATGTCCCGGCCGCTCGAATGCACATCTGCGTGGCGGGAGGTCGATTCGAAGGTGATGTCCTGCTGGGACTGGGCCTCGCGGATGAACCCGGTCATCGAACTCCCTAGACCATCGTGTCGCCGAGCGGAAGCCCGAACTCCTGGTTGCCGTACATCACATAGGCCCGCTCGGCGTCGTTGGCGGCGTGCACCCGACCGGCATGAGCGTCACGCCAGAACCGCTGCAGCGCCTGGTCGCTGTTGAGCGCGGTGGCTCCGGCGGCTTCGAAGAGGCGGTCGATGGATGCGATGGCCCGGCCGGTGGCACGCACCTGGTCGCGACGGGCCCGGGCCCGAAGTTCCATCGGGACCGCCTTGCCCTCGCAAAGAAGCGCGTACTCCTCGGCGAGGTTGCCGCTCAACTGACGCCAGGCCGCGTCGATGTCGCTGGCCGCCTCTGCGATACGGATCTTGGCGAACGGGTCGTCCTTGGCCTTCTCGCCTGCGAAGGCAGCGCGCACCCGCTTGCCCTGATGCTCGACGTGGGCGTCGTAGGCGCCGTAGGCCATCCCGACGATGGGGGTGGAGATGGTAGTGGGATGCATCGTGCCCCAGGGCATCCGGTAAACCGATGCCGTGTTGGTCTTCAGGCCACCGGCGGAGCCGTCGTTCATCGCGCCGTAGGACAGGAACCGGTGACGCGGCACGAACACGTCTTTGACGATCAGCGTATTGCTGCCGGTGGCCTTGAGGCCGACCACATTCCAGTCATCGCGGATCTGGTAATCGCCCAGCGGCATCAGGAAGCTGCCGAAGTCCACCGGGCGACCGTCCTTGATCACCGGGCCGCCGGCGAAGGTCCAGGTGGCATGGTCGCAGCCCGAGGACCACAGCCACGTGCCGTTGACCAGGTAGCCGCCGTCGACGACGACGCCCGCACCCATCGGCGCGTAGGACGAAGAGACCCGCACGCTGGGATCGTCGGCCCAGACGTCTTCCTGGGCCTGCTGGTCGAACTGCGCCAGATGCCAGTTGTGGACACCGAGGATGCCACCGGCCCAGCCGGTGGACCCGCAGGCACTGGCGATGCGGCGGACGGCTTCGAAGAACAGCGTGGGATCGCACTGCAGCCCACCCCATTGCTCCGGTTGCAGCAACTTGAAGAAGCCGGCCTCTTCGA
>JBAXUD010000360.1:0-3857 GCA_037129875.1 Mycobacteriaceae bacterium | reverse complement strand
CCATCGGGTCAAGTCGCGCGATAACGTCGCGCGCCATCGGGTCAAGTCGCGCGATAACGTCGCGCGCCATCGGGTCAAGTCGCGCGATGACCTCGTCGCGCACCGCCGTGCGCCGCGCTTTGCCGGCGTCGTCGCGCAGCGGGGTGTCGACGAACTCCACGCTGCGCGGCACCTTGTACTCCGCCAGCCGTTCGGCCACAAAGGCTTTAACCGCTTCCCCATCGATGTGATCCGGGGTATCCGTAGTGTGCACCAGCGCATGCGGCACCTGGCCGAGGTCCTCATGCGGCACCCCGACCACCAGACACGACAGCACCGCCGGGTGCTCGGCGAGGACGTTCTCGATCTCGGCGGGGTAGACGTTGCGGCCGCCGACGGTGAACATGTCCACCCGGCGGTCCGCCAGATAGAGGTAGCCCTCGTCGTCGAACCAGCCCAGATCGCCCAGTGAGTCCCAGGCCCCCAGCGCGTCCGGGCGGTTCTTGGCGGTGCTGCCGATGTAGCGGTAGGTGGGCGCACTGCCCGGCCGGGGGCGCATATAGACCTCGCCCACCGCACCGGGTGGGCATTCGTTGCCGTCGTCGTCGAGCACCTTCATCTCTCCGGACACCACCCTGCCCACCGATCCCCGGTGAGTCAGCCACTCGGTGCCGCTGATGAACGTCAGCGCCTGAAGTTCGGTGCCGCCGTAGAGTTCCCACACCACATCCGGGCCGAGGATGTCGATCCAGGCCTCCTTCACGCTGGGCGGGCATGGTGCGGCCAGATGCCACCAGCGTCGCACGGAGGACAGGTCGTAAATCTGCGGATCGGCGCGGTAGACGGGCAACAGCCGCTGCATGATGGTCGGCACTGTGGCGAGATAGTTCACCCGGTGCTCGGTGATCAGGCGCAGGAACTCGCACCCGTCGAACCGGCTCATGAGCACCAGATGCTGGCCCGTCGCCAGTGCCATGGTGGCCGAGGTGAATCCGGTGTTATGGCTCAGGGGAACCGACACCAGCTGGGTGTCGGACGCCAGGTTGCCCATCATCGCCGCCACTGCGGTCCCGTTGAACCGGCCGTCGCCGCCGGCCTCGATGAGCTTGGGACGCCCGGTGCTCCCGCCGGAGGCCATCGACTTCAGCGACGGCGAAACCGCCTCGGGCAGAGGGGCATCCGAGACAGCACCGGGATCGAAGTCACCTGGAACCGACGGCACGACGCCGCGTGGATCCGGCCGGCCGACGAGCAGCGCGCGCTCGCGCAGTTCGAGCAGATGGCCGTACTCCGCGTCCGGCAGCCGGGAGGACAACGGCTGCGGGACGGCTCCCAGCTTCCAGGTGGCCACCACGGCCTGCACCCACTCAATGGAGTTGGGCAGGGCGATGGTGACGTAGTCGCCCTGGCGCACACCGAGTGCCGCGTAGGCCCGGGCCAGCCGGTTGGTCACCGATTCCAGTTCGCCGCGGGTGACCGTCCGTCCGTGGTGGCTGACCGCCGGCGCGCCGGGCGCCTGTGCGGCCAGCCGGCTCATCTGCGTCCCGATCGCCGGTATCGGCTCTCTCGTCTTGTCCTGGTTCATGATTCGCTCCGACATCAGTAACCGCCCTGGCGACTGAATATCGCCCGCGGATTGTCCACCAGCATGGTCCTGATCTGTTCCTCGCTGACGCCCCGCTGCCGCAGCGCGGGCAGCACGTCGTTATGGATGTGCAGGTAATGCCAGTTGGGCAACACGAACGGCAGCGCAGCTTCCGGAAGCCAATCGATGTGGCACGAGGCGTCGTGCGCCAGCACCATCTTGTCGGCGTGGCCGCGCGCGCACATTCGCGCCACGGTGTCGACCCGGTCGTCGAAGGACAGGATGTTGTCCAGGCCGAAACGGTCCATACCGAGGTAGGAGCCGGCGGCGACGAGTTCCTCCAGATAATCCAGATCGGTGGTGTCGCCGCTGTGCCCGATGACGACCCGGGTCAGGTCCACCCCCTCCTCGGCGAAGACCCGCTGCTGCTCGAGTCCGCGCCGCGAATGCGCGTGGGTGTGGGTGGTGATCGGAACCCCGGTGACGCGGTGGGCCTGGGCAACCGCCCGCAGCACCCGGTCGACGCCGGGGGTGATCCCCGGTTCGTCGGTGGCGCACTTGAGGATCGCCGCCTTCACCCCGGTGCCGGCGATGCCTTCAGTGATGTCACGGACGAACATGTCGACCATGGGTTCGGGCCCGTCCAGCGCGGTGCCAGGTCCGCTGAAGTGGAAGTACATCGGGACGTCGTTGTAGGTGTAGACGCCGGTGGCCACCACGATCTGCAGATCGGTCCGCTGCGCCACCCGCTGGATGCGGGGGATGTAGCGGCCCAGGCCGATCACCGTGGGGTCGACGATGGTGTCCACACCGATCGCTTTGAGCGCGTTGAGTTTATCGACGGCGGCCTGCTCCCGGGCCGCCTCGTCGCCCCAGCCTTCGGGGTAGTTGGCCATTATCTCCGGCGACAGCACGAACACGTGCTCGTGCATCAGGGTGACGCCCAGGTCGCCTGCGGGGATCGGGCCTCTGACGGTGTGCACGTCGGCTGTCATGACCCCGACCCTACGACCTCGCCCCTACGACGGCTCCGGGGCCGGTTCTGCCGGTTCGGGTGCCGTCGCGTGCTGATGTGACGGCAGCGGAAGCAGCGACGCCGCCAGGGCCCCGAGAGAGATCAGCGCCGGTAGCTGTACCCACGGCGAGTGCCCGATATAGCCGTCGACCGATCGCCAGGGATACCGGGAGAGCAGCGCGCCGGCGAGGATCAACCCCGCCGGCACGGTGAGCAGTGTCAGCCGGTCGAAGGCCGGTTGCCGTTGTCGCATCAGCACACCGACGGCCAGTGCGCCGCCGGACACCGCCAGTCCGGCAGCACCGGCGATCACGGCGCCGAACCCCAGCAGTGCGGCCGTCCCGAGCAGACCCGGCGCCCACGGGTGCGCCGGGAGGTAGCTGCGAACCGGCCGTCGTCCCGGCACCAGCGCCATCGCCAGCAGCAGCGGAAGCAGACCGAGACCGGCGGTCAATCCGGCGCGGTAGGTGGCGTTGGAGGGGAAGCTCAGCGTGACGGTGCCCTGTTCGCCGGCGGGCACCACCCATCCCTGTTGCCAGCCGTTGACGATCACCGGGGTCAGCGCCGCACCGTCGGGCGTGTGCGCGAGCCAGCCCGGGTTGACGCTCTCGGGGACCACCAGCACGCGGGTGACCGGCGAGCGCGGCACGCTGATCTCCCGCCGGTCCGGTGCCCTGGCCGTCACGTCCGCTGTCGTGGTCCGCGCCGTGGCGAGTTTCCTGGCCAGTGGGCCGGCCAACTGCGCGCCGTCGGCGATGAACGCCTCGCCGGGGCTGATCAGCAGCTCCTGGGGACCGACGGGCAATGCGATCGGCGCGGTGTCACACGTCCGCGCTTCGATGGGACGCCCGTCCAGAAGATCGGCGACGGTCGTCGACACCGAGGTCTGCAGGAAGCGTCCCGCAATGCCGATCACCGGTCCCTGTCCGCACGGCAGATCGACCCGTCGCGCCCGGTTGGCGGCGGCGTCGGCTGCCGCGATCGGGGCTCCGGCCTTGTCGAGTGCGCTCACCTCGGCCAGTCCCGGCGGCTTGAGCTGGTCGAAACCCAGTGCGGTTCGGTCGATGACGTCCTGCCAGGCCAGCAGGCTGACCCGGACGGTGTCGGTCAACCGGGGGTGCAGTGCCACCGTCTGCGGCCCGCCGTCGGCGCTCAGGCTGCGCACCTGTGGACCGTCGCCGAGGTCGATGGCGACCAGAGTCGGGTGGGTGGGCAGCGGCGACGCGCTGGGGGTCAGCCGCACCGCGGCCACCTCCTCGGGGCGCGGCAAGCGCACCG
>JBAXUD010000036.1:0-14481 GCA_037129875.1 Mycobacteriaceae bacterium | reverse complement strand
TAAGTAAAGCCGGCAAGCGCAGCGGTCGGGTCAGGGCCGGGGTGAGGGCCGGGGTCGTTCGGCTCGGTCCTGGCGTTTCCCTCCCCGGAGTAGCGTGGCCGCATGCGCGCCGTCGTCCCGGCCTCCGGTCAGCTGGTATGGCACGAAGTGCCCGATGTGTCAGCCGGATACGGTGAGGTGCTGATCAAGGTCCGCGCGGCCGGAGTCAACCGCGCAGACCTGTTGCAGGCCGCCGGGAAATATCCGCCGCCGCCCGGAGCCAGCGAAATCCTCGGCCTGGAAGTGTCCGGGCTGATTGCCGACGTCGGCGAAGGCGTCGCGAACTTTACTGTCGGAGAAGAGGTTTGCGCCTTGCTGTCCGGAGGCGGCTATGCCGAATACGTCGCCGTCCCGGCTGCCCAGGTGATGCCGATTCCGGCTGGTGTCGCCGTCGAGGATGCCGCGGGCCTCCCCGAGGCGGCGTGCACGGTGTGGTCAAACCTGGTGATGACTGCGCGATTGACCGCCGGTGAGTTCATCCTGCTGCACGGCGGCGCAAGCGGTATCGGCAGCCACGCGATCCAAGTCGCCCGGGTGTTGGGCGCCCGCATCGCGGTGACTGCCGGGTCACCGGCAAAGCTGGAGTTGTGCGCAGGTCTGGGTGCCGAGGTGCTCATCGATTACCGCGCCGACGACTTCGTCGACCGGGTGCACCGTGCGACCGACGGTCGGGGCGCCGATCTGATCCTCGACGTGATGGGCGCTTCGTATCTGGAGCGCAACCTCGCCGCCCTGGCCGTTGACGGCCGGTTGGTGATCATCGGCCTGCAGGGCGGAATCAAGGCCGAGGTGAACATCGCAGCACTGATCGGCAAGCGGCTGACAGTGCTCGGAACAGCGTTGCGCAACCGGCCGGTCGAGGGCCCACATGGCAAAGGGGCGATCGTGGACGCCGTCGTGCAATCGGTGTGGCCGATGGTCGCGGCGGCAAAGGTGCGCCCGATCATCGGTGCCCGCTACCCGATCGATCAGGCCGCTGAAGCGCACCGGGCACTCGAGGCCGGCGAGACGTACGGCAAGGTGCTGCTCGTCGTTGCTTAATCGGGCCGAACCGTGCTCAGCCCAGCGACGACAGAGTCCGAAGCAGATGATCGACCTCGGCCATCGTGGAGTAGTGCGCCAACCCGAGGGTGACCGCACCGCCGATTTCGTCGACCCCGATCAGGTCGAGCACCCGGGATGCGGCGTTGCCGATGGCCAGCACGCCGTTGTCGGCCAGCCGTTGCACCACCCGTTCGGCGGGCACGTCGGTCACCACGAAGCTCCCCGCCGGGATGCGAACGGGCGGGTCACCGATCAGGGTGACCAGTGGCAGCGAGCGCAGCGCGGAAATCAGGTAATCAAACAGGCCGTCGAGGTAGAACTGCGCGGATTCCATTGACTGCATGAGTCTTTCGCGGCGGCTACCCTGCGCGTCCTCGTCCAGTCCGGCAAGGTATTCCACGCTCGCGACCACACCGGCCAGCAGACCGTACTGATGGGCACCCAGTTCCAGGCGGGCCGGCCCGCTGGCGTTGGGGTCCGTCGACACCGAACCGAAGGTGTTGATGAGACCTGGGTCGCGAAAGACCAGCGCTCCGATCGGCGGTCCACCCCACGCGGCGGCATTGACCGCCACCACATCGGCCTCGACCGAACCTATATCGAGCAGCCGGTACGGCGCGGCGGCGGAATGGTCGACGACCACCAGGGCGCCGACTTTGTGCACCAGATCGGCGACGGCCGCAACGTCGACGAGCGTGCCCAGCGTCGACGAGGCCGACGGGATCGCCGCCAACCGGGTGTCGGAGGTGAGCAGGTCCTCCCACTGCCAGATCGGCAGTTCACCGGTCTCGATGTCGACCTCGGCCCACTTCACCGTGGCGCCGAACCGGTTCGCCGCGCGCAGCCAGGGAGCGATGTTGGCCTCGTCGTCGAGGCGGCTGACCACCACCTCGTTACCCAGACCGGCCCGGGTGGAGGACGCGTCGGCCAGTGCGGCGAGCAGCAGCGCGCGGTCGGCTCCGAGGACGACACCCGCCGGGTCGGCGTTGAGTAGGTCGGCGACTGCGCGCCGCGCGGCGTCGAGCAGAGCGGCGCTCCGTTGCGCCGCCGGATGGGAGCTGTGGATGTTAGCCGTGGCACTGCGGAATGCCGTCGAGACGGTGGTGGCAACCGATTCCGGGAGCGCCATGCCGGCGGGGGCATCGAAGCGCATCCAGCCGTCGCCCAGTGCCGGGTGCAGCCCACGCACCCGCGCGACGTCGTATGCCATCGCACCACCTTCGACCCGACCCCGGACTGAGCGGGAACTGACCGAGCCGTGCAACCCGCCCGACGGCGATCCCGATCGCGTCACCATACTAGGGCAGTGAACTTCGGCTCCGGAGTCCTGATCGCGGTCTTGCTGTTGACCGTGCCCGGGGCCTTCGTCGCGCGCATCGGCGGTCTGCGCTGGCCGATGGCCGTCGCCGTCGCGCCGGCACTGACCTACGGAGTCGTCGCGCTGGCCATCGTTCCGTTCGGAGCGATCGGCATCCGGTGGAATGCGCTGAGCGCAGCCGCCGTTCTGGTCGCGGTGAGCGGCCTGCTGTACGGATGCCGGACTTTGCTGACGCGCAGTCGGTGGCTGTCCTCGGCGCGGACTTCGGGCGGCCTGGATCGGCCCGCCCTGATCGCCGGCGCCGGGGTGGTGTTCGGCGCGCTGGCGATCGGCTTCGCCGCATGGCGCGGGCTTCCCCACTGGCAGTCGATCCCCAGCAACTGGGACGCGGTCTGGCACGCCAACACCATTCGCTGGATTCTCGACACCGGCCAGGCATCACCCACCCATATGGGCGAACTGCGCAATGTCGAAACCAAAGCCTCGCTGTACTACCCGTCGACGTTCCACGCGCTGGCGGCGGTGCTGGCCCAACTGACCGGTGCGGCACCGACCACCGCCTACACCCTGAGCTCGCTGGCCGCTGCGGTGTGGTTGTTCCCGCTCAGCGCCGCTGTGCTCACCTGGCAGCTGCTGGCCGGACGGACCAGTCGGTGGCGCACGGCCGGCGCGGCGGCGGCCGCCGCGGGGCTGTCGGCGTCGTTCACCGCAGTTCCCTATGTGGAGTTCGCGACCGCGTCGATGCCCAATATGGCCGGGTACGGCCTCGCGGTGCCGGCCTTCGTCCTGGTGACCTCAACACTTGCCCACCGCGACCGCATCCCGCTCGCGGTGATCGCGGTGGTCGCCGTGTTCTCCGTCCACATCACCGCCGGGGTCGTGCTGTTGACTTTCCTCGCGGCCTGGTGGCTTCTTGACGCGCTACTGCGGCCGGTCCGCGGTCGCGCCGGCGACGTCGCCACCCTCGCAATGATCGCCATCCCAAGTCTGGTGGTGCTGCTGGCGCAGTTCCGGGGCGTCCTGCAGCAGGCCGAAATCATCACCGGCCACGAGTTCCTGACCTACGAGGGCCGCCAAAAGGGGTTATTCGACGCGGTCACGCAGCACACCCGCCACCTCAACGACTTCCCCATTCAGAACATCCTCATCGCCCTGGCGGGTACCGGCTTCCTACTGCTGGTCTTCCGACGCATCTGGTGGCCCGCGGGGGTGTGGCTGCTGCTGGTCGTGTCGATCGTGTACTCCTCGGCGCCGTTCAGAGGGCCGATCGGTGCCGTCGTCCGCCGATACAGCGAGCTCTTCTACAGCGACCCGCGCCGGCTGTCAGGAGTGGTGACGCTGCTGTACACGCCGATGGCCGGGGTCGGCCTGTTCTGGGTATGCCTGCTGGTGGTGACTTGGGCTCAGCGGCTGAGCCACCGCCTGGGTGGCCACCCCAGCCGTAAGTTCTGGATCGGTGCCACCGCCGGCCTGGTGGTCGCCGTTTGCTTCGGACTGGCCTGGCACTACTTCCCGCGCCACCGTTTCCTGATGGGCGACAAGTACGACCAGGTGATCGTCAACGACAAGGACCTGCAGGCGATCGAATACCTGGCTCAGCTACCCGGAGCGCGCGACACCGTCATCGGTGACGCGAACGTCGACGGCACCGCATGGATGTACGCCGTCGCCGGCCTGCACCCGCTCTGGACGCACTACGACTATCCGGTTCAACAGGGCCCCGGGTACAACCGGTTCGTCTTCTGGGCGTACGCCGACGACGCCGACCACGACCCGCGGGTTGCCGCGGCCGTGCGGGCGTTGAACATCAAATATGTCCTCACCAGCGGCCCCGTCGTCCGTGGGTTCGTCGTGCCCGATGGGCTAGTTTCACTAGACAAGTCCACGTCGTGGGCCAAGATCTACGACAACGGCACAGCCCGCATCTACGAATGGCGCGGATAACCAGGTGCTCACCGAGGAAGACGAGGGACTGCTCACTCCCATGACAGCGAACTCCGACGACGACAACATCGAGGTGCTGCCCGGCCTCGGGGCCGACGAATCATCGGCATCCGACGGGCAGCGCTCAGTGACCGACCTCGTTGAACAGCCCGCCAAGGTGATGCGGATCGGCACCATGATCAAGCAACTGCTCGAAGAGGTGAAAGCCGCGCCGCTGGATGATGCCAGCCGCACCCGGCTGCGCGAGATCCACGCCACCAGTATCCGCGAACTCGAAGACGGTCTGGCGCCGGAACTGCGCGACGAACTCCAGCGGCTGGCGCTGCCGTTCTCGGAGGACTCGGTGCCCTCGGATGCCGAATTGCGTATCGCGCAGGCGCAGCTGGTCGGCTGGCTGGAGGGCCTGTTCCACGGCATCCAGACGGCTTTGTTCGCCCAGCAGATGGCCGCGCGCGCAGAGCTGGAGCAGATGCGCCAGGGGGCGCTGCCGCCCGGAATGGCTCAGCCCGGGGGCGCCACGCCCCACGGGACCGGGCAGTATCTCTAGGCACCCGCGTTGGCACCCGAGCCCTATATCGAGACCCGCAACGCCTGGGTTGAGTTCCCGATCTTCGACGCCAAGACGCGATCGCTGAAGAAGGCCTTCCTGGGCAAGGCCGGCGGCACGATCGGGCGCAACGCGGACAACGTGGTCGTGATCGAGGCGCTGCGCGACATCACCATGACGTTGAAGATGGGCGACCGGGTCGGATTGGTGGGCCACAACGGCGCCGGCAAGTCGACGCTGCTGCGTCTGCTGTCGGGCATCTACGAACCGACTCGTGGGCGCACCCTTCTCAGAGGTCGGGTGGCACCGGTTTTCGATCTCGGCGTCGGAATGGACCCGGAGATCAGCGGCTACGAGAACATCATCATCCGCGGCCTGTTCCTGGGACAGACCCGCAAGCAGATGCAGGCCAAGGTCGACGAGATCGCCGAATTCACCGAGCTGGGCGAGTACCTGTCGATGCCGCTGCGCACCTACTCGACCGGTATGCGGGTGCGCCTGGCGATGGGCGTGGTCACCAGCATCGACCCGGAGATCCTGCTGCTCGACGAGGGCATCGGGGCGGTCGACGCCGAATTCCTCAAGAAGGCCCAGACGCGGTTGCAGGCGCTGGTGGAGCGGTCCGGAATCCTGGTATTCGCAAGCCATTCCAATGAATTCCTGGCCCGGCTCTGCAAGACGGCGATGTGGATCGACCACGGCACCGTGCGACTCGAGGGCGGCATCGAGGAGGTCGTCCGGGCCTACGAGGGTGAGGACGCCGCCCGCCACGTCCGCGAGGCGCTGGCCGAGCACGCCGGCGATTGGTCCACCCCGTGACCGAGACGGTATGCGCCGTCGTCGTCACCCACCGCCGACCCGACGAGTTGGCCAAGTCGCTGGACGTGGTGACCACCCAGAGTCGGATGATCGACCACCTGATCGTCGTCGACAACGACTTCGGCAACAGCGAGGGGGACGACCGGGTCCGTGATCTCGTCGCTGCCCAGCCGGTGCCGACGACATATCTGGGATCGCATCGGAATCTCGGTGGCGCAGGCGGTTTCGCGTTGGGGATGCTGCACGCGCTGGCGCTGGGGGCCGACTGGGTATGGCTGGCCGACGACGACGGCCGGCCCCGTGACAGCGAGGTGTTGGCCACCCTGCTCACTTGCGCCAAGCGGCACAACCTCGCGGAGGTGTCGCCGATGGTGTGCGCGCTGGATCAACCGGACCGGTTGGCGTTCCCGCTGCGCCGCGGACTGGTGTGGCGTCGGCGGGTTGACGAACTGCGCACCAAGGATTCCCCCGACAGCGACCTGCTGACTGGATATGCGTCACTGTTCAACGGAGCGCTGTTTCGTGCGGAAACCATTGAGGCGGTGGGTGTTCCAGATATCCGGTTGTTCGTGCGCGGCGACGAATACGACGTGCACCGCCGCCTGGTGCGCAGCGGTCTGCCGTTCGGCACCTGCCTGGACACTGTCTACCTTCACCCCCAGGGCAGCGACGAGTTCAAGCCCATCCTCGGTGGCCGTATGCACACCCAGTACCCCGACGATCCGGTCAAGCGGTTCTTCACCTACCGCAACCGGGGCTATGTGTTGGCCCAGCCGGGGCTGCGCAGGCTGCTACCCCAGGAATGGCTGCGCTTCGGGTGGTACTTCCTGGTGACCCGCCGCGACCCGGCCGGGCTACGGGAGTGGATCCGGTTGCGCCGCATGGGGCGAAGAGAAAGATTCAGCCGACCGTGACCATCATCGAAGCCGCCAGCCAGTCCAAGACGTTCAGCCGGGCATGGGGCGATCTGATCGACGGTTTCCGCAAGCGCGAACTGTGGCTGCACCTGGGCTGGCAGGACATCAAGCAGAAGTACCGCCGGTCGGTGCTGGGCCCGTTCTGGATCACCATCGCCACCGGCACCACCGCGGTGGCGATGGGGTTGCTCTACGCCAAGCTGTTCAAACTGCCCCTCTCCGAGCATCTTCCGTATGTGACGCTGGGGCTGATCATCTGGAACATGATCAACGCCTCGATCCTGGAGGGCTCGGAGGTGTTCATCGCCAACGAGGGCCTGATCAAACAACTTCCGACCCCGCTGAGCGTGCACGTCTACCGGCTGGTGTGGCGGCAGATGATCCTATTCGCCCACAACATCGTCATCTTCGTGGTCATCGCGATCGTCTACCCCAAGCCGTGGTCGTGGGCGGACCTGACGGTGCTTCCGGCCCTGGTGCTGATCATGCTCAACTGCGTGTGGGTGTCGTTCTGCTTCGGGATCCTGGCCACCCGCTACCGCGACATCGGTCCGCTGCTGGCCGCACTCGTGCAGTTGTTGTTCTTCATGACGCCGATCATCTGGAACGCCAACACCCTTGAGCAACAGGGCGCCGGGAAGTACTGGCGGATAATCGAACTCAACCCTCTGCTGCACTACCTGGACATCCTGCGCGCGCCATTGCTCGGGGCGCATCAGGAGCCGCGGCACTGGATTGTGGTGATCGTGCTGACGGTGCTCGGCTGGTGCGCGGCCGCGCTGGCACTCAAGCAGTACCGGGCGCGGGTCCCCTACTGGGTCTAGCTGCTCAGCCGGCGAAGCTGCCGTGTTGCGGCTCCGGACCGAACCGGAAATGCCGGGCGCTGATCTCACTCGGCGTGACCCGCACGAAGCGCAGCTTCTCGGTCGGCACCCAGGGCATCAGCCCGGCCGCCTCGGCCTGATGAATCTCCTCCGCGCCGGTCAGCATCCGGGCCGTGCCGCGAAGGATCACACTCCAGCCCTCGCCGGAGGTGTGGTCGTCGGCTTCGAACAACACTTTCTCGTTCATGACCGTGGTGAACAGCTTCGTGCCCTCGGCGGTGCGGAACAGCACGGTGGAGTTCTGCGTGACGAAGTTGACCGGGAAGATCTCCAGCTGTCCGCCGAAGGAGGTCACCAGCCGGCCCAGCGCGACGCTGGACAGCAGGTTCCACGCTTCTTCGTCACCGAGAACCGATATCGGGCCCTGTTCGATCGCCATGGGCCACATCGTGCCACCCCATCGGCCCGATGCGAGGGCCGAACGGCATTTTGATTTCAGCCGCCACGGGTGCCGATCAACTGCCGCGCCTCTTAGTCCGCGAGTGCGGCCAACTCAGCACGCAGATTCCGCTGGGCAATTTCCTCCCAGCGCTGCCGGCCCGCCGGGGTGCGGAACACCCCCCGTCCCTCCAGGAGTCCCACGAGCACCTGAGTCCGGCCCTTGCGGAACACCTCGTCGGGTATGTGGGCGTATTCGGCGCGGATGGCGGCGGTGTTGTGGCGGTAGGCCTCAGCAGGCACCGCCAGGGCAGCGAGGTCGGCATCGGAGAGCACCTCGCCGTTGCGGTCACCTGACGCGGGATCGTGGGTGATGGTCAGCCGGACCAGGCGAGCCACCTCGTCGACGAGCGGCGGGTCGACACCCAGGCGGGAGAGGTCCTGCTCCGCATGCTGCGCGCTGCGCTCTTCGTCATCGGGCAGACCGTTGTAGACCGAGTCGTGGTACCAGGCAGCAAGCCGCACGGCGTCGGCGTCGTCGGCGTAGGGCGCGAGCAGTTCCACGTGGGCGAGGACGTCGCGGAGGTGGGCGACGGAGTGGTAGCGGCGGTGGGGCTGCGCCCAGGCCGCCAGCAGGGCGCGGCCGGTCTCGACGGCGCCGGGGTCGCGGGTGTGCCGCGCGATCAACGCGGCCCATGCCTCAGCCAGCTCCTGCACACATCTAATGTTCCACGCCCGGCACGTAAGCTTCCCGCGATGTCCGAAACAGCCCCGGCCCCGGTGCTCAGCCTGAAAACTCAGCTGCTGCGGTTCGTGCTGACCGGCGGTTTCTCGGCCATCGTCGACTTCGGTTTGTACTACTTCCTCTACAAGGTGGCGGGTCTTCAGGTCGACCTCGCCAAGGCCATCAGCTTCGTGGCCGGCACCCTGACCGCGTATCTGATCAACCGGCGCTGGACGTTCGGCGCCGCCCCCAGCCGGTCAAGGTTCATCAAGGTCATGGCGCTCTACGCACTGACCTTCAGCGTGCAGGTGGGACTCAACCACCTGACCCTGCGCGTCCTGGACTACAAGGACTGGGCACTTCCGGTCGCCTTCGTCATCGCCCAGGGCACCGCGACGGTGATCAACTTCATCGTGCAACGGGTGTGGATCTTCCGGCGGGCAGGAGCGTAGCGACCCGGGGAGAAATCCGGCGGGCAGGAGCGTAGCGACCCGGGGAGAAATCCGGAGACCGGCCGGCTGACGGTACCCTCGTCACGATGTCCGCAACCACGTCTTCTACCAGGACCTACCAGCGGCTGACCGGCTGGGGACGCACCGCTCCCAGCGTCGCCGAGGTTCTGACGACTCCGGACCCCGAAGAAATCATCCGCGCCGTCACGCGCGCCGCCGACCAGGCTGCCGACGGCCGGCACCGCGGCGTACTCGCCCGCGGGCTCGGGCGCTCCTACGGCGACAACGCCCAGAACGGTGGCGGGCTGGTCATCGACATGACCGCGCTGAACCGGATCCACTCGATCAACGCCGCGACTCGCATGGTCGACGTCGACGGCGGTGTGAGCCTCGACCAGTTGATGAAGGCCGCATTGCCGAGCGGCCTGTGGATCCCGGTGCTGCCGGGCACCCGGCAGGTGACCATCGGCGGCGCGATCGGCTGTGACATCCACGGCAAGAACCACCACAGCGCCGGAAGCTTCGGCAACCACGTCCGCTCTCTGGACCTGCTGACCGCCGACGGCCGGGTTCGCACAGTCACCCCCGACGGCGCGGACGCAGACCTGTTCTGGGCCACCGTCGGCGGCAACGGGCTGACCGGGATCATCATGCGCGCGACCATCGAAATGACCCCGACGGAGACTGCGTACTTCATCGCCGACGGCGATGTGACGAAAAGCCTCGACGAGACGATCGCCTTCCACAGCGACGGCAGCGAAGCCAACTACACCTACTCCAGCGCGTGGTTCGACGCGATCAGCGCGCCGCCGAAGCTGGGCCGAGCGGCGATCTCCCGCGGGTCGCTGGCGCGGCTGGATCAGCTGCCGGAGAAGCTGCAGCGCAATCCGCTGAAATTCGATGCGCCACAACTACTTACATTCCCCGACATCTTCCCCAACGGCCTGGCCAACAAGTACACCTTCGGCCCCATCGGGGAGCTGTGGTACCGCAAGTCGGGTACCTACCGGGGCAAGGTCCAGAATCTGACGCAGTTCTATCACCCCCTGGACATGTTCGGGGAGTGGAACCGGGCCTACGGGCCGGCCGGTTTCCTGCAGTACCAGTTCGTGGTTCCCACCGAGGCGGTCGAGGAATTCAAGGCCATCATCGTCGACATCCAGGCCTCGGGGCACTACACGTTCCTCAACGTGTTCAAGGTGTTCGGCCCCGGCAACCAGGCGCCGCTGAGCTTCCCCATCCCGGGGTGGAACGTCTGCGTCGACTTCCCGATCAAGGCGGGGCTCAACGACTTCGTCAACGAACTGGACCGCCGGGTATTGCGTTTCGGCGGAAGGCTTTACACCGCAAAGGACTCCCGCACCAGCGCCGAGACCTTCCACGCCATGTATCCGCGCATCGACGAGTGGATTGCCGTGCGCCGCAGGGTCGATCCCAACGCGGTGTTCGCCTCCGACATGGCCCGACGTTTGGAGCTGCTCTAAATGGTGTTGGACGCCGTGGGTAATCCACAAACAGTTCTGCTGCTCGGCGGCACCTCGGAGATCGGCCTGGCGATCTGCGAACGCTATCTGCGCGACGCCCCGGCCAGGATCGTCCTGGCGGCCCTTCCCGGCGACCCCGGCCGCGAGGACGCCGCCGCGCAGATGACGCGCGCGGGCGCCAAGTCGGTGACGCTGGTGGACTTCGATGCCCTGGAGACCGCCAGCCATCCGGCGGTGATCGACGAGTGTTTCAGCGACGGCGATGTCGATGTCGCCATCGTGGCATTCGGATTACTCGGTGACGCCGAGGAGCTCTGGCAGGACCAGCGCAAGGCGGTTCAGATCGCCGAGATCAACTACACCGCAGCAGTTTCCGTCGGCGTGCTGCTTGGCGAGAAGATGCGCAACCAGGGCTACGGGCGGATCATCGCGATGAGTTCGGCCGCCGGTGAGCGGGTGCGTCGCTCGAACTTCGTGTACGGCTCCACCAAGGCCGGACTCGACGGCTTCTACCTCGGTCTCGGCGAGGCGTTGCGGGAGTACGGGGTCAACGTTCTGGTCATCCGTCCCGGCCAGGTGCGGACCAGGATGAGCGCCCATGTCAAAGAGGCGCCGTTGACCGTCGACAAGGAGTACGTCGCCGATCTGGCCGTCACCGCGTCGGCCAAGGGCAAGGACTTGGTCTGGGCGCCAGGGGCTTTCCGCTACGTGATGATGGTGCTGCGGCATATCCCGCGGCCCGTCTTCCGCAAGCTGCCGATCTAGTCAGCCGTGAGATCGGTGCGCAACGGCGTTTCGGTCGCCGCGTCGATGCTGCTGGCGGCCGCCATCGCCGTGGTGGTGTCAGCCGTCACGCTGGAAGCGATCTCGACAGTGGAGTGGCCGGCCTTCCCGTCGTCGAATCAGTTGCACGCGTTGACCACCGTCGGTCAGGTCGGCTGTCTGCTGGCCCTGGTGGCCGTCGGCGCGCTGTGGCGGCGTGGCCGGCGAAACCCCGGTGGCGGCGCGCAGTGGACCGCACGCCTGGGCGCGGCGGTGTTCCTGAGTGCCTTCGCGGTGGTGACGCTCGGAATGCCTTTGGGCGCAACCAAGCTCTACCTGTTCGGCATCTCGGTGGACCAGCAGTTCCGCACGGAGTATCTGACCCGCCTCACCGACAGCCCGGCGCTGCGCGACATGACCTACGCCGGCATGCCGCCGTTCTATCCCCCGGGCTGGTTCTGGCTCGGAGGCCGGGCGGCGGCGCTGACCGGTACCCCGGCGTGGGAGATCTTCAAACCGTGGGCCATCACCTCGATAGCGATCGCGGTCGCGGTGGCTTTCGTCCTGTGGTCGGAGCTGATCCGCTTCGAGTACGCCCTGGCCGTCACCGCGGCCACCGCCGCCGTCACACTCGCCTACAGTTCGCCGGAGCCCTACAGCGCCATCATCACCGTGCTGATCCCGCCGGTGCTGGTGCTGGCCTGGTCCGGACTGCGTGGCGGGCGCGGATCGACCGGCTACTCCGGGTGGGCGGCGATCATCGGCGTCGGCGTCTTCCTGGGTTTCACCGCAACGTTCTACACGCTGCTGTTCGGCTACACCGCGTTCACCGTGGCGATCATGGCGCTCGTGGCGGCGGTGCTGCGGCGCAGCATCAATCCCCTGATGCGCGTTGCCGTGGTCGCCGTGGTGGCGGCGGCACTGGCAGCGATCACCTGGCTGCCGTTCCTGCTGCGCGCAGCGCGCGGACCAATGTCCGGCACCGGCGCCGCGCAGCACTACCTGCCCGGCGACGGCGCCGTCCTGACCTTCCCGATGCTGCAGTTCTCGCTGCTGGGCTCGCTGTGCATGCTCGGCACGCTCTGGCTGGTGTGGCGCGGGTGGGGTACCGGCGGGCAGGAGCGCAGCGACTCGGGAATCGGTCCAGCCAGAGCCGGCGCGCTCGGTATCGGCGTGCTGGCGCTGTACGCCTGGTCGCTGCTTTCCATGGTGAGCACGCTGGCCGGCAGCACCCTGCTGTCGTTCCGGCTGCAGCCGACTCTGACCGTGTTGCTCTCTGCTGCAGGCGTTTTCGGCTTCATCGACGTCGCCCGGGCGGCCGCCGCCCGGTGGAACCTCAGGGACCCGGCGGGCAGGAGCGCAGCGACGCGGGGATCGATTCTGCCGGTCGCAACCGCTGTCGGCCTCATCGGCGCCATCGGGTTCAGCCAGGACATCCCGCATGTGCTGCGCCCCGACATCACGGTGGCCTACACCGACACCGACGGTGACGGCCAGCGCGGCGACCGTCGGCCCCCGGGCTCGGAGAAGTACTACCCGCAGGTCGACGAGGCCATCCGGGAGGCCACCGGCAAGCCGCGCGACGAGACCGTGGTGATGACCGCCGACTACAGCTTCCTGTCGTTCTACCCGTACTTCGGATTCCAGGGGCTGACGTCGCACTACGCCAACCCGCTGGCCCAGTTCGACAAGCGGGCGGCGGCCATCGAGTCCTGGGGCACGATCAAGAGCCCCGACGAGTTCGCCAAAGCCCTGGACACACTGCCCTGGCCGGCGCCGACGGTGTTCCTGATGCGCCGGGGCGGAGCGGCGGGGTCGACGAACACCTACACCCTGCGGCTGGCCGAGGACGTATACCCCAACCAACCCAACGTGCGGCGCTACACCGTCGACCTGGACGCGGGCCTGTTCGCCGAGCCGCACTTCAGCGTGAAGGACATCGGCCCGTTCGTACTGGCGGTGCGCAAACCGTCGAATTAACGGCTCAACCGGCAGCGACGACCTCCACCCGACACCGCAAGCCGTGCGCACGGGCGAGCCGGGCGTCCAACGTCACCAACGGGGCGTCGAAGGCCTCAGCCAGCACGACGTAGAACGCGTCCCATCCACGTACCGAGTCGCGCAGTTCCCAGGCCCGGTCGACGAACTGACGGTGACTGAATCTCTGTCCCGGCCAGTCTCGGAGGTCGGCGACCGCCTGACTCGCGGCAGTTCCGTCGAGCAGCCCGCGCATGTACTGGGCCCTGATCACTCCGAGTACCTCCACGTCAATGACATGAGGGGCGAGTTGGTCGGTATCAGCCGCCAGCCGCTCAGCGATCGCCGCGGCTCGCGGGGTATCGGCGACTACCTCGAATAGGCATGACGCGTCAACGACGAGCATCGGGCCACTCGCCGCGCCACTCATCCAACGTCGCAAGGACGTCAGCCGTCGATATGGACGAGGGGCGGCGGCCAGTCCGGGCCAACCACTCCGTCATGGACGGCCGCGACGCCAACCGGGCAGCCTCCCGACGCAGAAGTTCCGGCACGGTGATGCCTTCTTCCGCCGCGCGCCGGACCAGCGCCGCGTACACGTCGTCGTCGATATCTCGAATTTGCACCGTCTTAGGCATATTCGCATTGTTTCATGCGAATCTGCATGAGACGAGCCTCGGCGACGTGCCGGTCAAGGCCAATTACGATCAACCCCCGTGACGCAAGCCAGGGCGAACTACCGAACCGCCCGGCTGGTCGCGATCGTCGCCGGCCTGCTCGGTGCGGCGCTGGCAATCCTGACGCCCTTCCTTCCGGTCAAGCAGACCACCGCACAACTGAGCTGGCCGCAGAACGGGACGTTGACCAGCGTCACCGCCCCGCTGATCGGCTACGTCGCGACCGATCTGTCCATCAGCGTGCCGTGCCAGGCCGCAGCCGGGCTGACCGCCGACACCACCGGACCGAATACCGGAAAGACGGTGCTGCTGTCCACGGTGCCCAAGCAGGCGCCCAAGGCCGTAGACCGGGGCCTGCTCATCCAGCGCACCAACAACGACCTCGTGGTCGTGGTGCGCAACACCCCGGTGGTAGTGGCGCCGATGAGCCAGGTGCTCAGCCCGGCCTGCCAGAAGCTGACCTTCACCGCCCATGCCGACACGGTGTCCGGCGAGTTCGTCGGCCTCACCAAGGG
>JBAXUD010000359.1:0-3871 GCA_037129875.1 Mycobacteriaceae bacterium | reverse complement strand
CATCGGGGTTCGTGCACTGGGGCCGAAGCGCGGTCTGTTGGTCACCGGCCTGGCCGGTGGGTTCGTGTCCGCGAGCGCGACCACGGCGTCGATGGGGCGGCTCAGCCGAACTGCGGTGGGTCTGCGTGCACCGCTGGCCAGTGCCCTTGCGGCCAGTCTTGGGACGTTCCTGCAGCTGCTCATCGTCATCGGTTACGTCGACGCCGGGCTGCTGCGCCGGCTGTGGCTGCCGGTGGTCGCTGCGGCACTGGTGCTGGTGGGCGTGGCCGCCATCGTGTACCGGGGCGCCGGCCGTGATCAGCCGGATGCTGCCTCCGATGTCCCGGCAGGACGGCCGTTCGCGCTACGGCCCGCGCTCATCCTGGCGGCCGTCCTGGTCTCCGCGCTGCTCGTCGGACGTTGGGGCGCAGCCGTTCTCGGCCCGCAGGGTGCGGTGCTGGCATCCTTCGCGGCAGGCCTCGCCGACGCCCACGCCGGGTCGATCGCCGCAGCCAGCCTTGCCGCGCAGGGCGACATCACCGTCAATACCGCACTGGCCGCCATCGCCGCCGCGCTCGGGTCCAATCTGCTCGTCAAGATCGCGCTGGCCTTCACCGCGGGCGGTCGCCGCTTCGGAATGGGCTTCACCGCAGGCATGGCGGCGCCGGCCGTTGTGTTCGCCGCGATGCTCGGGGTGGTGCTCAGCGTTGGATGATTCCGCTGGCAGCGGCGCCTCGCGGTGGGACAATTCCGCGGTGACCCAAGACGAGGATGCCGCCGACCCGCCCATGCACGGTTTGGAGTCGAAGGGCTTGAAGAAGGGTTCGATCTCGCTGATCGGCGCGGTGGCGATCGGGCTGGCTGCCACGGCACCGGCGTACTCGCTGACCGGGGCGCTGGGGCACGGGGTCGACGAAGCCGGCTATCAGATGCCGATCGTCTTCATCCTCGCGGTGATCCCGATGTACTTCATCGCGCTGGCCTACAAACATCTCACCGACGCCGCTCCGGATGCGGGCACGGTGTTCACCTGGGGTTCCAAGGCGATCCTGCCGCACATCGGCTGGATCGGCGGCTTCGCGCTGATGCTGTCGAGCATCCTGGCCGGCGTCGGAGCGGCCGGGATCACGGTCAACGCCGCGACCGTGGCGTTCGGTATCGAGGATCCGCCGAACTGGCTGAAGATCGCTATTGCCGCGGTGTTCATCCTGGTCACCACGTGGCTGGTCGCGCGTGGGGCAGAGGAATCCTCGCGGACCACCGTCGTCCTGACCGTCATCCAGTACGGCGGTCTGGCGCTGTTCGCGGCGATCCTGGGCATCAACATCCTTCGTCAGCAACGCAACGCCTCCGCTGAAGCGTTCTCCTGGCAGTGGTTCAACCCGTTCGCCATCACCAGTTTCAGCGCGCTTCTCGGCGGCTTCCTGGTGGCGGTCTTCATCTTCTGGGGCTTTGACGCATCCCTGTCGATGTCGGAGGAGACCGAGGGGACGGCGGGGCAGTCCGGCCGCAGCGGGGTGACCGCGATCATCATCACCGTCATCACCTACGTCGTCTTCAGCGTCGCCGCACTGGCCTACGCAGGTATCGACGACAACAACCCGGGCAGCCTGACCAACGCAGCCAATATCGACGACATCTTCTCCAGCCTGGCACGTGATGCGGTCGGCCCGAGCGGGGCACTGATCGCGTCGGTGATCGTCGGGTTGTCGGCGTTTTCAGCCACCCTGTCGACGGTGATGTCGACGGTGCGGGGGTTGTTGTCGATGGCCACCTACAAGGCGCTGCCCAGCCGGTTCGCCTCCGTGGACCAGGTCCGGCAGACGCCGACGTTCGCGACCTGGTTCATCGGTCTGACGACGCTGGCCATCTACGGCGGCCTGGTGCTGGTCAGCGACAGCATCATCGAGGACACCGTCTACAGCGTCGGCATCGCGATCATGACCTACTACAGCGTGGTGGCAGTGTCGTCGGTGATGTATTTCTGGGACACCGCATTCGAGCATTGGCGCACCGCTTTCGAGCAGGTCATTCTGCCGGCTATCGGCGCGCTGGTGCTCATCCCGGTCGGTGTGATCCAGGCCTATCAGATGGCCAACCCGGACAATGGGTCGAGCGGATCGCTGGCCGGAATCGGCACCGTGTTCGTCATCGGGGTGCTGAGCCTGTTCTTCGGTGTGTTGCTGATGATCGTTTGGAACCTCAAGGCGCCCGCCTTCTTCCGGGGCGAGACCCTTCGTCGGGAGCGGACCCATCGGGTCGACCGTCAATGAAAGCCGATCTGCCCGAGGCGCTGAACCGCATTCTCGACGCGCACGGCGGACTGCGGTACTGGCAGTCTCTGGCCGCAGTCGAGGTGTCGATGTCGGCATGGGGATTTCTATTCCGGGCCAAAAGAGTTCGGCCGCAGCATCATGCCGTTATCACCGTCGACACCAATGACCCGCGCGTCGTCATGAAGGATTTCCCGACGTCCGGGTGCACCACCGCAGTGCTCGGGACCCGGCGGGTGGAGATCCGCGACGCATCCGGAGCGGTGCTGCGGTACAGGGACAACCCGCGCGAGGCGTTCGGTCTCGGGCGGCGCTCGCTGTACTGGGATGATCTGGATTTCGCCTACTTCAGCGGATACGCGATGTGGACCTACCTGACCCTGCCGTTCCTGCTTCTTCATCGGGGGGTGACCATTGATTGCTGCGAGCGGGATGCCGACGGCTCGACAATTCTGACCGTCGCTTTTCCCGACCACCTGCCGACACACTCGCCGACGCAGAAGCTCTACTTCGACCCGGTCGGCCGGCTGCTGCGCCACGACTACACCGCCGAGGTGGTGGGCCAGTGGGCCAAGGCCGCGCACTTGTGCAGCGACTACCGCCGCTTCGGCGGGCTGTGGATGCCGACGCGCAGGCGGGTGTATCCGCGGGGCCCTTCCGGCCGGCCCCTACCGCTGCCGCTGCTGGTGGCCATCGACATCCACGACGCGAGGCCGGTCCTGCGACCCTAGAGATTCACACCCTGGCTGCGCGGCGTCGGTGGCGATCCGTGTTCGGGCTCGGGAGCCTCCACCGGGTCGTGCCCGGCCGGTAGATGATCGGGCGGCTCGATGCGCAGCTTCTTGGCGACGGGCACGTCGGTCGAGGAGTGCACGATGATCGACAGCGCGATCGTGACGGCGATGAGGTCGAAAAGCTTCTCGCCGTTGGGGATTCCGGCCTGCAGCACCAATAGCCCGTACACCACCGAGGCGAAGCCCTTGGGGCCGAACCAGGCTGCGGTGAGCTTCTCCGAGCGCGGCATCCCGGTCTTCATCAGCGAGAGCAGCATCGACGCCGGCCGCACCAGCACGATTGCCAGCACCGCCAGCAGCCAACCCTGCCAGCCGAGGTGGGAGAGCCGCTCCGGGGTGATGAGCGCGCCGAAGAGCAACAACGCCGCGAACTTGGTCAGCTCGGAGAGCAGATCACCGAACGGCTCGAAGGTCTCGGCGGCGACGTGGTCGAGCGTGGCCAGGGCCGATCCGGCCGCGAACGCCGCAAGGTACGGGTTGGCGTGCGTCATATGGCAGATCGCGTACACCACGACGGCGATCGCGACCGGACCCAGCGGCTGCAGCCGTGGTTCGGCGGTGAGCCAATTGCTGCGCCAGGCCAGCGCGACAAGGGATGCCACCCCCACCCCGATGACCAGGCCGAGGACCAGTTCCAGCAGCACCTCGCCGATATGTGAGTCCTCGTGTTTGGCCAGGGCGAGGAAGATCAGCACGAACGGCAGCGCCAGGCCGTCGTTGAGACCGGACTCCACGTTGAGCAGCCGGCGCAGCCGCAGCGGGATGTCGGTGCGGCCCACCAAGGCGGAGGCGAACACCGGGTCGGTGGGGGACAGAATCGCGCCG
>JBAXUD010000358.1:0-3887 GCA_037129875.1 Mycobacteriaceae bacterium | reverse complement strand
CGACCCGGGAGATAGGTATCGGAGGGCAGGAGCGACGCGACCCGGGAGATAGGTAAAGCCGCCTGAAGCCCGCCCGCTGAACCGGGTGCGCTAAAAGGCCCTTTAAGCTGGCACGCCGTGAGCGATGCTGACGCGCCCGTTGCCGGCGGCCCGCACGAGCGGACGTCCGATCCCGAGGATGTTCCCGAGCAGTTCCGGATCCGGCAGGGCAAGCGGCAACGCCTGCTCGACGAGGGTCGCGAGCCTTACCCGGTTGCGGTGCCCCGCACCCATTCCCTGGCCGAGATCCGTGCCGGCTATCCCGATCTGCCTGCCGACGCCGCCACCGGTGACGTTGTCGGCGTGACGGGGCGGGTGGTGTTCGCCCGCAACTCCGGGAAGCTCTGCTTCGCCACGCTTCAGGAGGGCGACGGTTCTCAACTGCAGGCCATGGTCAGCCTGGCCGGTGTCGGGGAGCAGGCACTGGAGGCCTGGAAGACCGACGTCGACCTCGGTGACATCGTCTTTGTCCACGGCGAGGTGATCAGCTCGCGGCGCGGCGAATTGTCGGTGCTCGCCGACTCCTGGCAGATGGCCGCCAAGGCCCTGCGGCCGCTGCCGGTGGCACATAAGGAGATGAGCGAGGAATCGCGGGTGCGGCAGCGTTACGTCGACCTGATCGTCCGGCCGCAGGCCCGCGCCGTGGCACGGCAGCGCATCGCCGTCGTCCGGGCGGTTCGGCAAGCCCTGGAGCGCCGCGGCTTCCTCGAAGTCGAGACCCCGATGCTGCAGACCCTCGCCGGTGGTGCCGCAGCGCGGCCGTTTGTGACACATTCCAATGCCCTGGACGCCGATCTGTATCTGCGGATCGCGCCGGAACTATTCCTGAAGCGGTGCGTGGTCGGTGGGCTGGAAAAGGTATTCGAGCTGAACCGGAATTTTCGCAACGAGGGCGCCGACTCCACGCACTCGCCGGAATTCGCCATGCTGGAGACGTATCAGGCTTGGGGCACTTACGACGATTCGGCACTGATGACTCGTGAAATCGTTCAGGAGGTCGCCGACGAGGCACTCGGCACCCGTCAGGTTTCACTGCCCGACGGCCACGTCTACGACCTCGACGGGGAATGGCCGTCGCTGCAGATGTATCCGTCTTTATCCGAAGCGCTTGGCGAAGAGATCACCCCGGCAACGTCGCTGGAATATCTGCTTACTATCGCCGACCGACTCGGCGTGGAGATTCCACGGGACCGCGGATACGGCCACGGGAAACTCATCGAGGAACTCTGGGAGCACACCGTCGGCAACACTTTGTGGGCGCCCACTTTCGTTCGGGATTTCCCGGTCGAGACCACGCCATTGACCCGTGAGCACCGCAGTATTGCGGGCGTCACAGAGAAGTGGGACCTCTATGTGCGCGGCGTCGAGTTGGCCACCGGTTACTCGGAGCTCGTCGACCCGATAATTCAGCGGGAGAGATTCGAGGCCCAGGCCCGTGCGGCCGCTGCCGGCGATGACGAGGCGATGGCACTCGACGAGGATTTTCTCGCCGCAATGGAGTATGCAATGCCGCCGACGACGGGTACCGGAATGGGTATTGACCGTTTGTTGATGGCTCTCACCGGTTTGTCAATTCGCGAGACGGTGTTGTTCCCCATTGTTCGGCGAAGCGGTAACTGAACACGCCACGGCAGAAGATAATTGTTGTAATTCCTTGCGGAGTTGTGGCACATTGTCGGCAGGCGGAGATAACCGCCGCTGATTCTCCCGCACAGAAGGACCCTCAATCATGGCCAAAAAAGTCACCGTCACCCTCGTCGACGATTTCGACGGTGAGGGTCCTGCGGACGAAACGGTGGAATTCGCCATCGACGGCGTGAACTATGAAATTGATCTGTCGTCCAAGAATGCCAAGAAGCTGCGCGACGATTTCAAGGCGTGGACCGAAGCGGGACGTCGGGTCGGCGGACGGCGCCGCGGGCGCCCGAGTGCGCCCGGTCGCGGAGGTCGCGCCACGATTGATCGCGAGCAGAGCGCGGCCATCCGGGAATGGGCACGTCGCAATGGTCACAAGGTGTCGACGCGGGGCCGCATCCCGGCAGACGTCATCGAGGCCTTCCACGCCGCCACCTAGGGCTGACCTGCTGGGCTGACCTGCTGCTCAGCGGGCCGTCACTGTCTCGTCACCCTGGTTTCGCTCGCGGCGAAGCCAAGGCTGGCGATACTGGGAAACGAATCCGCGCTCTTTGGCGTTGCACAGCTGTGTCCGCACTGATGGACGGGTACCGCTAGCGGGGGAGAGCACCTCCCCGGCGCCGCCCCACTAGAGTGGATATTCAGGTGCACGGTGCCTACCGCTGCACCCAGGTGACGGAGAGCAGGTAACCACCGAATGTTCGAGAGATTTACCGACCGCGCCCGCAGGGTTGTCGTCCTGGCTCAAGAAGAAGCTCGGATGCTCAACCACAACTACATCGGCACCGAGCACATCCTGCTCGGGCTCATTCACGAGGGCGAGGGCGTCGCAGCCAAGTCGCTGGAGTCCCTCGGTATCTCCCTGGAGGGGGTGCGCTCCCAGGTCGAGGAAATCATCGGCCAGGGCCAGCAGGCGCCGTCCGGCCACATCCCGTTCACGCCGCGCGCCAAGAAGGTGCTGGAGCTTTCCCTGCGCGAGGCGCTGCAACTGGGCCACAACTACATCGGCACCGAGCACATCCTGCTCGGCCTGATTCGCGAAGGCGAGGGCGTGGCCGCCCAGGTGCTGGTGAAGCTCGGAGCCGAGCTGACCCGGGTGCGCCAGCAGGTCATCCAACTGCTGAGTGGCTACCAGGGCAAGGAAACCGCCGAGGCCGGCAGCGGTGGGCGCGGCAGCGAGGCGGGCAACCCGTCCACATCGCTGGTGCTCGACCAGTTCGGTCGCAACCTCACCGCCGCGGCCATGGAAGGCAAGCTCGATCCGGTCATCGGCCGTGAGAAGGAAATCGAGCGGGTGATGCAGGTGCTGAGCCGGCGCACCAAGAACAACCCGGTGCTGATCGGCGAACCCGGCGTCGGCAAGACCGCCGTCGTCGAGGGCCTGGCCCAGGCGATCGTCAACGGCGAGGTGCCCGAGACGCTGAAAGACAAGCAGCTTTACACCCTCGACCTCGGGTCGCTGGTGGCCGGCAGCCGCTACCGCGGTGATTTCGAGGAGCGCCTCAAGAAGGTGCTCAAGGAGATCAACACCCGCGGCGACATCATCTTGTTCATCGACGAGTTGCACACTCTCGTCGGTGCCGGTGCGGCCGAAGGCGCCATCGACGCCGCGTCGATCCTCAAGCCCAAGCTGGCTCGCGGTGAGCTGCAGACCATCGGCGCCACCACGCTCGACGAGTACCGCAAGTACATCGAGAAGGACGCCGCGCTGGAGCGCCGGTTCCAGCCGGTCCAGGTGGGCGAGCCCTCGGTGGCGCACACCATCGAGATCCTCAAGGGTCTGCGTGACCGCTACGAGGCGCACCACCGGGTGTCGATCACCGATTCCGCTATCGTGGCCGCGGCCACGCTGGCCGACCGCTACATCAACGACCGGTTCCTGCCGGACAAGGCGATCGACCTGATCGATGAGGCCGGGGCCCGGATGCGGATCCGCCGGATGACCGCTCCGCCGGACCTTCGGGAGTTCGACGAGAAGATCGCCGACGCCCGTCGGGAGAAGGAGTCTGCGATCGATGCGCAGGACTTCGAGAAGGCCGCCTCGTTGCGCGACCGGGAGAAGCAGCTGGTCGCCCAGCGCGCCGAGCGCGAAAAGCAGTGGCGCTCAGGGGATATGGATGTCGTGGCCGAGGTCGACGACGAGCAGATCGCCGAGGTCCTGGGCAACTGGACCGGCATCCCGGTGTTCAAGCTGACCGAGGAGGAGACCACTC
>JBAXUD010000357.1:0-3890 GCA_037129875.1 Mycobacteriaceae bacterium | reverse complement strand
AGCGATACCGGCCGCATTCACGGCGCCACCACCTCGATGCTGGACGTCAACCGCGCCGGGGTGCCCCTGATCGAGATCGTCACCAAGCCCATCGAGGGAACCGGCGAGCGCGCCCCGGAGGTGGCCCGCTCCTATGTGACGGCTCTACGGGATCTGTTGCGGGCCTTGGGAGTATCCGACGTCCGAATGGATCAGGGTTCACTGCGCTGTGACGCCAACGTGTCGCTGCGCCCGATGGGCCAGACCGAGTTCGGCACCCGCACCGAGACCAAGAACGTCAACTCGCTGAAGAGCGTCGAAGTGGCCGTTCGTTATGAAATGCGGCGCCAGGCAGCGATTCTCGGCTCGGGAGGTTCGATCCATCAGGAGACCCGGCACTTTCACGAGGACGGCTACACCTCGCCGGGCCGCGACAAGGAGACCGCCGAGGACTACCGCTATTTCCCCGAACCGGATCTCGAGCCGGTGGCGCCCAGCGCGGAGATGGTGGAGCGGCTGCGCGGCACCATCGGTGAGCTTCCGTGGCTGTCGCGCAATCGGATTCAGCAGGACTGGGGTGTATCCGACGAGGTGATGCGGGACCTGGTCAATGCCGGTGCGGTGGAATTGGTCGCGGCGACCGTCGGCCACGGCGCCCCCAGCGAGGCCGCCCGCGCCTGGTGGGGCAACTTCCTGGTGCAGAAGGCCAACGAAGACGGCATCGAATTGGACGAACTGGCCATCACCCCCGCCCAGGTGGCGCAGGTCATCTCACTCGTCGAGGACGGCACGCTGTCCAACAAGCTGGCTCGCCAGGTGATCGAGGGCGTGCTGGCCGGGGAGGGCGAGCCGGAGCAGGTCGTGGCCGGTCGCGGCTTGGCTTTGATGAGTGACGACTCGCTGATCCAGACGGCGGTCGACGAGGCGCTGGCGGCCAGTCCCGACATCGCCGAGAAGATCCGTGGCGGAAAGATTCAGGCCGTCGGCGCGATCGTCGGCGCGGTGATGAAGGCGACCAAGGGTCAAGCCGACGCCGCGCGGGTGCGGGAATTGGTGTTGAAGGCCTGCGGCCAGGAGGGCTGACTCAGGCGGTCAGCCGCTGCGAGCCGAGCAGCATGCGCCGGCACCCGTGCACCGACAGTTGAGCCGATGCCTCCTGGCCGGACAGCACGGCCGCGGCGCCGGTGAAGTCGTCAGCGGCTGAGCTTTCGGTGGTGACGACCACGGTGGTCAGGCCGGCGGCGGCGGCGGCGCGCAGCCCCAATGCAGAGTCCTCGACCGCCATCGCGTCGATGGCCCGAACGCCCAGTTGCCACAACGCATGCCGGTAGACCTCGGGATCGGGCTTGGGCCGGCTCACCTCGTCGCCGGTCACCAGCGCCTCCACCGCGCCGTCGCCGAGCAGTTCGCGCAGCGGCCGGTGCACGGCCGGCCAGTGCCCGGCGGTGACCACGGCAACCCGGATGCCGGCGCAGTGCAGATCCCAGACCGCGTCGGCGAGCAGACGCTCATCGGCACGGGGGTCGGCGAGCAGCGCGTCGACGGAGAAGATCACCGCCTCCAGATGTGCCGGCCGGTCCGACCGGCCCGACCAGAACGGGGTCCTCGATGCGTTCATCACCGAAGTATCGGCCGGGCATCGGGGATCCTCATCCCCCAACCGGGGGAGGGGTGAGGGGACTCGTGCATTTACGGTTAGCTCATGCCGGTACGGGTGGTACTCGTCGACGACCACGAGATGGTGATCGAGGGCCTCAAAGCGATGCTGACGCCGTTCGCCGACCGGGTCGAGGTGGTCGGGGAGGCGGTCGGCGCCGGCAAGGCGATGGCCGTGGTCGACGAGTTGGATCCCGACATCGTGCTGTGCGACGTGCGCATGCAGGGTGTCAGCGGCCTGGACCTGTGCCGGGAGATGCGCGAACGCCATCCCGGCCGCAAGGTGATCCTGCTGTCGGTCTACGACGACGAGCAGTACCTGTTCCAGGCCATTCGGGTCGGGGCGTCGGGATATCTGCTCAAAGGGATCAGCAGCGACGAACTGGTGCGCCAACTCGAGGGTGTCCAGGCCGGCGGCACGGCCATCGACGCGGGTCTGGCGTCGCGTGCGGCCGAGACGGCGGCGCGGCTGCAGAGTGACCAGTTCTGGCCCGGCGCCCGCCACGGTCTGACGCAACGCGAAAGCGAGATTCTCTCGCTGGTGGTGACCGGTGCGTCCAATCGCGGGATCGCCACCAAACTGGTCATCGGCGAAGAGACCGTCAAGACTCATCTCAGTTCGATCTACCGCAAACTCGGCGTAGGTGACCGCACCAGTGCGGCGGCAACGGCGTTGCGGGAAGGCATCTTTCGATGACCTCGAGCGGCGGTGTCAGTCCGCAGGCCGTGCACGGGCTGGTCGAAGCCGACCGTGAGATCGCACTGCTGCTCGACATCATCGCGGCCACCTCCAGCGGCCCCGGGGTCGAACCGATGGCGGCCGCGGTGGCCCGGATGATCACCGCCACCACCGCATCCGACGTCTGCTTCGTGCATGTGCTCGACGACACCGACAGTTCGCTGACGCTGGCGGGCGCCACCCCGCCGTTCGACGAACAGGTGGGCCGGGTGCGGCTGCCGCTGGGCGCCGGGGTGTCGGGCTGGGTGGCCAGCCACCGCGAGCCGGTGGTGATCGCCCATGACAAGGAGGCCGATCCGCGTTACCTGCCGATCGCCGCGCTGCGCGGGAAAGACTTCACCTCCATGGCGTCGGTGCCGATGGAGACCGAACCGGGCGGTCTGGTGGGAGTGCTCAACGTGCACACCATCTCGCGGCGCGACTTCACCGCGCGCGACATCGAACTGCTGCTCGTCATCGGCCGGTTGATCGCCGGTGCGCTGCACCAGGCCAGGTTGCATCGCCAACTCACCGTCCGCGAGCGGGCGCACGAGAACTTCGCCGAGCAGGTGATCGCCGCGCAGGAGAGCGAACGGCGCCGGGTGGCCGGGGACATCCACGACGGCATCTCCCAGCGCCTCGTCGGCTTGACTTACCGGCTGGACGCGGCGGCTCGCGCGGTCGACGCCGGCGAACAGGCCTCCGCGGCAGAGCAATTGGAGAAGGCGCGCGACCTGGTGGACCTGACCCTGGGCGAGGCGCGGTCGGCCATCAGCGGGCTGCGCCCGCCGGTTCTCGACGATCTCGGTCTTGCCGGGGGACTGGCCAGCCTGGCTGCCTCGACCCCTGAAGTCGACCTGGAACTGGCCCTCGCCGAGCAACGACTGCCCGAACACATCGAAGTCGCGCTGTACCGCATCGCCCAGGAGGGCGTGCAGAACGTCGTCAAGCACTCCCGTGCACTGGTGGCCTCGGTGAGCTTCGCGGTGCGCGACCGGGTGGCCCGGTTGGAGATCGCGGACAACGGAGTCGGGTTCGACACCACCCGGGGAGCGGGCCCGCTCGGTGCCGGCCTGGAATTGCCGAGCAGTGGCTACGGGATGCTGTCGATGGCCGAGCGGGCCGACCTCGTCGGAGGAACTTTCGAAGTCCGATCGGAGCCCGGCGCGGGCACCACCGTGACCGTCACCGTGCCCCTGGACGACTGAGGGTCGCGTCGGGGTCGGGTAAGGCTTCGATATCGGTTGCGGAAGCGCCGAAACCCTTCGGATCCGCCATATTTCCTGCGTGTTTCGCTGTCCGGATTCGTTCCCAATGTCAGTCTCCGGCGGTACTCTCAATTCGCCGATATTGATGACCGGGAGATCTGCATGACGGCTGATGCCTACGCAGTTGGGGTCTCGCGGGTTGCTGCTGTTTCGACCCGATGTCGGCTTCGCCCGGGGGCGTAGTTCTGAGAGGAGTTCTGCCATGGCGTCTGTTCTGTGGTTTCAGGGAGGTGCGTGCAGTGGCAACACCATGTCGTTCCTCAACGCCG
>JBAXUD010000356.1:0-3890 GCA_037129875.1 Mycobacteriaceae bacterium | reverse complement strand
CGGTGAAGCCCCCGGCGCGGCCGTCGGCCGGTTGAGCGACGCCTAGGATGGGCCGCGTGGCGGAATTCATTTACACCATGCGCAAGGTCCGCAGAGCCCACGGCGACAAGGTCGTCCTCGACGATGTCACGCTGAGCTTCCTACCCGGCGCAAAGATCGGCGTCGTCGGCCCCAACGGAGCCGGCAAGTCCAGCGTCCTGCGCATCATGGCGGGCCTGGATCAGCCCAACAACGGCGACGCCTTCCTGGCGCCCGGCGCCACTGTGGGAATCCTGCAGCAGGAGCCGCCGCTCAACGAGGAGAAGACCGTCCGCGGCAACGTTGAGGAAGGCCTCGGCGAGATCAAGGTCAAACTCGACCGGTTCAACGAGGTCGCCGAACTCATGGCCACCGACTACTCCGACGAACTGATGGAGGAGATGGGCCAGCTCCAGGAGGTGCTCGACCACGCCGACGCCTGGGACATGGACTCCCAGCTCGAGCAGGCGATGGACGCGCTGCGCTGCCCGCCGCCCGACGAGCCGGTGACGCACCTGTCCGGCGGTGAGCGCCGCCGGGTGGCACTGTGCAAGCTGCTGTTGAGCAAGCCGGACCTGCTGCTGCTCGACGAACCGACCAACCACCTCGACGCCGAGAGCGTGCAGTGGCTCGAGCAGCACCTCGCCGACTACAAGGGTGCGATCCTGGCGGTCACCCACGACCGCTACTTCCTCGATAACGTCGCGGAGTGGATCCTGGAAATCGACCGCGGCCGGTGCTATCCGTACGAGGGCAACTACTCGACCTACCTGGAGAAGAAGGCTGAGCGCCTCGAAGTAACCGGCAAGAAGGATCAGAAGCTGCAGAAGCGGCTCAAGGAGGAACTGGCCTGGGTGCGCTCCGGCGCCAAGGCGCGACAGGCCAAGAACAAAGCCCGGCTGGGGCGCTACGACGAGATGGTGGCCGAGGCGGAGAAGACCCGCAAGCTCGATTTCGAGGAGATCCAGATCCCGACCGGTCCACGGCTGGGCAGCATCGTCGTCGAGGTCGAGCACCTCGACAAGGGCTACGACGGCCGGATCCTGATCAAGGACCTGTCATTCACCCTGCCCCGCAACGGGATTGTGGGTGTCATCGGACCCAACGGCGTGGGCAAGACCACACTGTTCAAGACCATCGTCGGGCTGGAAAAGCCCGACAGCGGCACCGTGCGGGTCGGTGACACCGTCAAGCTCAGCTACGTCGATCAGAGCCGGGGCGGCATCGACCCGAAGAAGAACGTCTGGCAGGTCGTCTCCGACGGACTGGACTACATCGAGGTGGGACAGAACGAGATCCCATCCCGGGCCTACGTGTCGGCTTTCGGATTCAAGGGCGCCGACCAGCAGAAGCCGGCCGGGGTGCTCTCCGGCGGTGAACGCAACCGGCTCAACCTCGCCCTGACGCTCAAAGAGGGCGGCAATCTCCTGCTCCTCGATGAGCCCACCAACGACCTCGATGTCGAGACCCTCGGTTCTCTGGAGAACGCGTTGGAGAAGTTCCCCGGCTGCGCGGTGGTGATCTCCCACGACCGCTGGTTCCTGGACCGCACCTGCACCCACATCCTGGCGTGGGAAGGGGACTCCAGCAACGAGGCGAAGTGGTTCTGGTTTGAAGGAAACTTCGGCGCCTACGAAGAGAACAAGCTGGAGCGACTGGGAGCCGAAGCGGCGCGTCCTCACCGAGTGACCCACCGGAGGCTCACGCGCGACTAATGTCTGCGCTGCGTGTCAATGTCGACACGCAGTACGACGCAGGAGCGCGCACGCCATGACGGTTGGCCCCAATACGTCCGATCTCGCACACGCCTACGCCCAGACCTACCGTGGACCACACGGCGGAGCGCCCGGCGGCGCCGAAGCCGCCGAGACGCCCGCGCCGGCCGTGGCCCCGGCTCTGATCGCCGCCCAGGAGCGACTCGCCCACCGCCGCGGCGACGGGGAGACGCTCGTCGCGGTCTATGGGGCGGATGACGCCGAAGGGTTCGGTCCGGCACTGCAGATCGTCACCGACCAGGCCGCGATGCTCATGGACTCGGTCACCGTGTTGCTGCACCGATTGAGCGTTGCCTATGTGGCGCTCATGCACCCGACGGTGCGGGTCCGCCGGGACGCCGACGGCACGCTGGTCGACGTGGGACCGGTGGCCCCCGACACCGCTGGCGACGAGGGCGGCGTTCTCGACGAGACCTGGATCCACATTCAGCTGTCCCCGACGGTCAACCACCGGGCACTGGCCGAGGCCGTGCGGCTGCTGCCGATGGTTGTCGCCGACGCACGGCAGGTGGCCCAGGACTCTGCGGCGCTGTCGACGAGCCTGCTCGCGTTGGCGCACGACCTCGCCGCCGACGACGGCACCCGGTTCCCCGGACCCGACCGGATGGACGTCTCCTATCTGCTGCGGTGGCTGGACAGCAACTTCGTCCTGCTGGGAGCCCTGCGCTGCACGGTGGCCGACGGTAACGCCGTGGCTGACGAGTCCAGCCGCCTCGGTGTCGCCCGCCTTCGCACCGAGGTGCTGCCCGAACTCAGCGACCCCGGCGACACGGTGGTACTTGCCCAGGCCACCATGCCCAGCTTTCTGCGCTACGGCGCCTATCCCTACATCGTGGTGGTGCGCGAGGGTGCCGGCGATTCGGGGTCGGGGAGTGCCCCCGCCATCGAGCACCGATTCGTCGGACTGTTCACGATCGCGGCGATGAACGCCAACGTTCTGGACATTCCGCTGATCTCCCGCCGCGTTCAGGAAGCCCTGGCGATGTCGCGGGACGACCCGCGTCACCCCGGTCAACTGGTCCTCGACATCATCCAGACCGTCCCCCGATCGGAGTTGTTCGCGCTGAGCTCCGAGCAACTGGTGGATATGGCCGGTGCGGTCATCGACCTCGGATCCCGGCGACGGACCCTGCTGTTCCTGCGCACCGACCGGCTCGGTCACTTCGTCTCCTGCCTGGTCTACCTGCCGCGCGACCGCTACACCACAGCCGTGCGGCTGGCCATGCAGGACATCCTGTTGCATGAATTCGGCGGTGACAGCATCGACTATGCGGCACGGGTGAGTGAATCCCCTTGGGCTGTCGTTCATTTCACCGTACTGCTGCCCGAGGGAGCGCAAGCGCGCACCGTCGACACCTCTGAGGCCAACAGCGAGCGCATCCAGGACCTGCTCACCGAGGCCACCCGCACGTGGGCTGACCGGCTGCTCGGATCGGTGCCGGCCGGGGCTATCGAGGCCGCCATCGCCGAGCACTACGCCGACGCATTGCCCGAGGAGTACAAGCAGGTGGTCAAGCCGATGGAGGCGATCGCCGACATCGGGATCATCGAGAGCCTCGCACCCGACTCGGTTCGGCTGCAGCTGGAACCCGGCGACGAGAGAACTGCTCCCGGCGAGGCCTACCTCACCTGGTACCTCGGCGGATCTTCGGCATCGCTGAGCCGGTTGCTGCCGATGCTGCAGTGCATGGGCGTGGAGGTGCTGGAGGAGCGGCCGTTCACCGTCGCCCGGCCCGACGGCCTGACGGTGTCGATCTATCAGTTCAAGATCCGCCCCGAGGCATCTATTCCGCAGCTGGGCAGCCACCAGGAGTGGGACGCCACAGCGGACCGCTTCACCGACGCGCTCACCGCGATCTGGCAGGGCCGCGCCGAAATTGACCGGTTCAACGAATTGGTGCTGCGGGCCGGTCTGACGTGGCAACAGGTCATGCTGCTGCGCGCCTATGCCAAGTATCTGCGACAGGCCGGCTTCCCCTACAGCCAGTCCCACATCGAATCGGTGCTGCTGGAGAACACGTCCACCGCACGGTCGCTGGTCGCTTTGTTCGAGGCGATGTTCGACCCCGACGCGGCGGCCAAAGGCCTCGACGCCAG
>JBAXUD010000355.1:0-3908 GCA_037129875.1 Mycobacteriaceae bacterium | reverse complement strand
CGGCGCGGAAATCGGTTGTCATCAGAACGGCTAGTCACAGGCTGCTCCACGGCTGAAAGGGTAGTCCGACACCACCTGCTCGGGTCAAGAATCGGCCGGTGCGCCGCCCGCGCGAACTCCTCGCAGAAGGCGACGATCGAATCCGTATAACGGTCGGCCACGCCTTCCTCACGCCCGGTGAAGGCAGATCGTAAAGCGAGATGACGGAGCTCGAAGCACATCGTCGCCTGATCGCGACGGCCCAGGCCCGGGCTGATCAGTCCGGGTCGCGCTCCAGGTCCAGCGTCGTGCAGTGCAGCCCTCCCTGCATCGAGAAGGCGTGGCGCATCCTGATCGGGATCGCCTCGATTCCATGGCGTGCGAGTTCGCGCTGCAACGCCGGCTGCGGGTTGGTGACCATCACCAGCCCGGGTCGGATCACCAGCAGATTCAGCCCGATCCACGGGGAGGTCAGTTGGCCTATCGGGCTCTCGACGCCCAGCGCCGTGAGCCGCTCCGCCACCGGTAACCGGACGCGATTGTGGAACTCGACCTCAGCGGCCGGCATGGGTTCGGTCTCCGCAAAGTAGATCTGGTCCCACCCGGCGAGCACCTCCGGGCAGTTCTCGCGATTGACCCGAATCCCGTTGAGCAGCACCAGGCCCTCGCGCAGCGGGACGACTGTGGAGTCCAGGTGCGAGGAGCGGTAGGTCTCGGTGTAGTGCACACGAAACTCCGGCCCGAGCACACTCTGCAGCCATTGGCCGCCCTTGCGGTTACCGCTCTTGGAGACCAGGTAGATCAGGTCGCGGCCAAGACGGCACACATTGGCGGCGTCGAAGAGGATTTCGTCCTCGGCAAGGCGGCGCATACGCGGGGCGGTCTCTTTGCCGAGCGCCCGCTGGCGTTCGTCCTCGTACTGTTCCAGCGGCGTCCTGGGCCGGTCGACGTCTAACAGGTACGTGCCACCCAGCCTGGGCATCGGTGCGCAGATCCAGCGGAATCCCTGATCGAAGTAGTGCCGGTAGAGCAACTCCTGCAATCCCAGGGTCTCGAAGTAGCGGAAGCGTTGCGTTGGTGGGGTGGAAATGTAGGTGTCCCCGACCACCAGTTGCTGGTCGCGGACGTTGTAGAGGTCGAAACCGGCGGCGCTGAAGTTCGGTGTGGTGAAGGACGACGCATCCTCCCGCCAGGACGGCCGCAGTACGCGGACACCCTCTGCTTCCAGTGCGGCGCGGAAGCCCTCCAGATCCTCGGCGACTTCGTCGAGGTAGCCGACCGGGTATGCCTCGAGGGCGATCGACTGGGCCTCGGCGGCCTGGGATTCGGTGGCGCGACGGTCAAAGGACAGGCCAGGCGCGAAGCGATCAACGGTGCCGAGGACCACGCACTTCAGCCGGCCCCATTCGTTGATCGAGTACATTCCGGCCCCGGGATCGGTGTCGCTCATCGACCACTCCTCTTGGGTCGCCAGATCGGTTGGCCGTCAATTTCAACGGTACGAGAGTTGAGCCGGACCTGTATTGCCTTTGATCGACTGGCGTGACGGCAAGTACGCTGCCGCGCATGGGAGCGGACTCGCGCCGACGTGGGCGACGCGCGCGGTCTGGCCCGCGATCCCCGGTAGCCGGCGCCGAGCGCAAGAACGTCATCCTGGCAACCTGTTGCCTGAGCCTGCTGATCGTGTCCATGGACCTGACCATCGTCAACGTCGCACTGCCGGCGATCCACGCCGAGTTTCACGTCCACGACGGCCACTCGGAGCAACTCATGCAATGGGTCGTCAACATCTACCCGTTGGTGCTGGCCTCCCTGCTGATCCTGGGCGGCGCCACCGGAGACCGATTCGGCCGTCGCCGGGTTTTCCGGATCGGCCTGACGGTGTTCGGCTCGGCTTCCCTGCTGTGCAGTCTCGCGCCCACCCTCGAGACGCTGATCGCCGGCCGGGCACTCCAGGCGGCCGGCGGCGCCATGATGAATCCCGTTGCCTTGTCGATCATCTCGCAGGTGTTCTCCGGACGGGTGGAGCGATCCAGAGCGTTGGGAGTCTGGGGTGCCATGTCCGGTCTGTCGCTGGCGCTGGGCCCGGTCATCGGGGGCTTCCTCAGCCAGTTCGTCGGCTGGCGTTCGGTGTTCTGGATCAACCCGGCGATCTGCCTGGCGGCACTGATTCTCACCGCCCTCCATGTGCCGGAGTCCAAGTCTGCGGCCGCGCGCGACATCGACCCGATCGGCCAGCTGCTGTTGGTGATCGGCCTGTTCGGCCTGGTGTTCGTTCTGGTCGAGGGCCCCTGGCTGGGCTGGTCGCACCCCGGCATCCTCACCGCCGGGTTCACCGGCGCGCTGGCGTTGCTAACCCTCCCGCGCTACGAGTCCGGTCGCCGTGACCGGTTCATCGATCTCCGGTTTTTTCGCAGTGAGCCGTTCGCATCGGCCACCGCGATCGCCCTGTTGGAAGCTGCCGTCTGGGGTGCGTTCCTGCTCATGATGTCGCTGTATCTGCAGTCCGAGCGCGGCTACCCGGCCTCGCGCACCGGTCTGATGTTCCTGCCGGTCGCCGTCGGCCTGCTGGTGGTCTCGCCGCTGTCCGGCCGGATGACGGGCCGCTTCGGCGCACGCCCCCCGCTGCTGGTGACCGGACTGTCGATCTCCACGGTGTCCGTTCTGCTGATGTTCCTGACCGCCACCACTCCGGCCTGGGTGCTGCTGGTGATCTTCGCTATCGCCGGCGTCGCCTTCGGGATGGTGAGCCCCCCGATCATCAGCACCGCGCTCAGTGGGATGCCGCCCGACCGGGCGGGTGCGGCGGCCGCCGTCATCTCCACGAACCGGCAGATCGGTGTGGCCATCGGTATCGCGCTGTGCGCTGAAGTCGCCGGATCGTCTCGGGCGCTGGGAAATTCGGACTTCGCGACGTCATCCGAACCCTTGTGGTGGCTCGGCATCGCGGTCGGGCTGGTGGTCGTGGGGCTTGCCGTCTCTTCCACCTCGGCACGCGCCGAGCGTTCTGCGCAGCGACTGGCCGGGCTGATCGAGGGCAGGACGGTCGGAACTCGGTAGCCGGCAGTGGGCGTCAGCGGGATTTCACCGCACGCGCGCCGTGGCTGTCCTGCGGCACGCCCCTGCCGAGCGACATGTGGCTGTGCACGCCGACCCAGCGCCCGTCCGATTGCCCCGCGAGCACTATCGTGGCGCGCCCGGGCCGGGGGAAGGGACTGCCGTCGCGGTGATAGCCGGTGCTCGTCCAGGGCGCGATCGCGACCGCCATCCGACCGTCAGGGGAGACCAGGACCAAGGTGTCGTCGAGATCGAAGGCGAAATCGGATGTCCGCGGCCAGACCTTGTCCCACTGGGTGTCGGTCCACGCCTGCCGGCCCTTCACCAGTTCCTGGTAGGTGCCGAAGATGACGACGGCGTCATGCCAAAAAGGCTGGGCGGATTGGTAATCCACCTCCCGCACACACGTCGCGAAGCGGGCCAGCCAGTCCTTCACGGCGGCGGTCGTGGCGGCATCGGCTTCAGGCAGGGGCGGGTTGGCCATCAGGTCCTCGCTGCGGGTCAGTACGCGGCCGCGTGCCGCCGGCAGACCTCCTCCGGCGTTTGAGCCTCGGCCAGTTCCTGCTCCACACGCTTGAGTGCGACATAGGACCGCAGCATGGTCTCCGGCATCCACGAGCGGGCGATGCCGTCGGCCTCCAGTTCGGTCAGAGCGTCCGACAGCGTCGCCGGCAGGGCCACGATGCCCAGTTCGCGGCGCCCGGCCTCGGTGAGCTCCCCCGGGTCCACGTCGCATTCGGGTGGCAGGGGCAACCCGCGCCGCACACCCGACAGCCCGGCCTGGATAAGGGCGCCGATCACCATGTACGGGCTGGCGGTGGCGTCGGCCGGCCGGTACTCCAGGTTGAAACCGCGTGCCTGCGCCTCCGGAT
>JBAXUD010000354.1:0-3915 GCA_037129875.1 Mycobacteriaceae bacterium | reverse complement strand
GGCAGAAGTGGGTGCCGAAGCCGAACGCCAGATGGCTGTTGGGGTTTCGGTCGATGCGGAAATTGTCCGGATCCCCGAACACCGATTCGTCGAAGTTCGCCGATTCGAACAGCAGCAGCATCTTCTCGCCTTCGCGCAGCTGCGTCCCGTGGAAGTCGTTGTCGGCCATGATGGTTCGTGCCATGTTCTTCACCGGCGATGTCCAGCGCAGCATCTCCTCGACCGCCCCGGGCACCAGGGTGTCGTCGGCCACCAGTCGCTCCCACTGATCCGGGTGCCGTAGCAGTTGCTCGGTGCCGCCGGACAGGGTGTGCCGGGTCGTCTCGTCGCCGCCGATGAGAATCAGCAGGGTCTCGAAGACGATCTCGTCGTCACTCATCCGCTGCCCATCGACCTCGGCGTTGACCAGCACCGAGAACAGGTCGTCGGTGGGTTCGTCCCGGCGCTTGGCCGTGGTCTGCATCGCGAAGCCCGAATACCCCGCGAAAGCATCCATCACCGCCTGCAGCGCCGCCTCATCGGCACTCGCGCTGAGACCGCACACCAGGTCGTCGGACCACTTCAGCAGGGTCGCACGATCCTCCGGCAGCACGCCGAGCATGTCGCCGATGACGGCCATGGGCAGCGGGGCGGCGATGTCGCGGACGAAGTCGCACTCCCCTCTTTCACACACCGCGTCGATCAGCGAATCGCACAGTGTCTCGATGCCGGCGACTTTGTCCATCAACTGCTTGCGGGTGAACCCTGCGTTGACGAGTTTGCGGCGCAGCAGGTGCTGTGGGTCGTCCATATCGATCATGTAGGGCATCGCCGGTTGGTCGGGCCGGATGCCGCCGGTGTTGGAGAACAGTTCGGGATTGCGCTCGGCGTCGAGGACCGCCTGATAGGTCGCCGCGGCGGCCAGCCCATTGCGATCGCGGAACACCGGTTCGTTGGCCCGCATCCAGCGGTAGCACTCGCGGGCCCCGCCGTCGGCGAAGAAGTTGCCGTCCGCCAGATCCACATTTGGTTTGCCGGTCATTGAGTGGTCTCCCCTCGTTCTTCCGCTGCGCTCGGCTCGAGCACTACAGTGGGTGAATGTCCTCGGTCCAGCACACCATTGCCGGCACCGTGCTGACCATGCCGGTGCACATTCGCAAAGCCGACGTGCACACAGCAATGTTCTCCGTGCCCGCCGACGACGCCCAGCGGCTCATCGATTACAGCGGACTGCAGGTCTGTCAGTTTCGCCCGGGCCGTGCCATGGTCACGCTGATGCTGGCGCGCTACCTCGACGGCGACCTCGGCCGCTACAACGAGTTCGGCACCTGTGTGATGGTCAACCCGCCCGGATCCGATGCCCACGGGCTCAAGGCTCTGGGCGACGCGGCGGCGTTCATCCACCACCTCCCGGTCGACCAGTCCTTCACCCTGGAGGCCGGTCGGACCATCTGGGGCTTCCCAAAGATCATGGCGGACTTCACCGTTCGCGAGACGAACCCGTTCAGCTTCGAGGTCCGCGAGGGCGGCGCGCTCATCGCCGGCATCGAGTTCGGCCGCGGGCTGCCGATTCCCTCGCTGGGCGGCCCGAAGATTCTCACGACCTACTCCTGCGCCGACGGCGTCACCCGCGAGATCCCGTGGGAGATGAAGAACTCCCACATCCGGTTCCGGCCCGGCGGGGCACGGCTGCATCTGGGCGAGCATCCCTACGCCAAGGAACTGGCCTCCCTCGGGCTTCCGAAACGACCCATGGTGTCCGGCTCCGTAGGGAACGTGGAGATGACGTTCGGCGACGCACACGTGCTGCGCTGACCTCATAGCAGCGCGGCCGCTTCCCGGATCTGATCGGCACTGCGCGCCCCGATCACCATCATGGTGACCCCGGCGGCTTCCCACACCGCGATCTGTTTGCGGACGAAGTCGATGTCGCCGACGATCGCGGCGTCGTCGACGAGTTCATCGGGAATCACCGTGGCGGCCTCATCCTTGCGCCCGGAACGGAAGAGTTTGGTGACGTCGTCGACCACCTCTGCGTAGCCCATCCGCCGGTAGACCTCAGCGTGGAAGTTGGTGTCCTCGGAGCCCATTCCGCCCATGTAGAGCGCGAGGAAGGGCTTGATCATCTCAAAGGTGGCGGCGCGGTCGTCGGTGACGACGACCTGGGCGGTGGCGCAGATCTCGAAGTCGGCGCGGCTGCGTCGCGCGCCCGGGCGGGCGAACCCTTCGTCGAGCCACTCGTTGTACATGTCCGCCAGCCGCGGTGAGTAGAAGATCGGCAGCCAGCCGTCGCAGATCTCCGCGGCCAGCGCGACGTTCTTGGGACCCTCGGCGCCCAGCATGATCGGGATGTCCGCGCGCAACGGGTGCACGATCGGCTTGAGCGCCTTGCCCAATCCGGTGGTGCCCTCACCGGTGAGCGGCAGCGGGTAGTGCGGGCCGGGACTGGTGACCGGGCCCTGCCGGGCCCACACCTGACGGAGGATGTCGATGTACTCCCGGGTGCGTGCCAGCGGCTTGGGAAAACGCTGGCCGTACCAGCCCTCCACCACCTGCGGGCCGGAGACGCCGAGGCCGAGGATGTGCCGGCCGCCGGAGAGATGGTCAAGGGTGAGCGAGGCCATCGCGCACGCGGTGGGGGTGCGCGCCGACAGTTGCACCACCGAGGTGCCAAGCCGCATCCGCTCGGTCTGACGGCCCCACCATGCCAGCGGGGTGAATGCATCCGACCCCCACGCTTCGGCGGTGAACACGGTATCGAAACCCGCCTCCTCGGCGGCGGTGACCAATTCGGCGTGGTTGCTGGGCGGCTGCGCGCTCCAGTATCCGAGTTGCAGACCGAGCTTCATCCCATGCCGCCTTCCCTCCCCCTCCGGGGGACACCTGCCGATCCTTGCGACGATTCCTAGAACCTGTTCTACTCGATGCCGTGAGCGTCAGCCAAAGCACCTCCCCCGCAGTAAGGGCCCTCATAGATTCGCACGACCCGCCGCTTTCGGCGCCGCTAGCCCTGTCCTTCGACTACACCCGTTCGGTGGGACCGACGCTGGGCGCCTTCTTCACCGCACTGCGCAGCCGACGCATCGTGGGTGTCCGCGGCTCCGACGGACGGGTCCACGTGCCTGTCGTCGAGTACGACCCCGTCACCTACGCGCCGCTGTCCGAAATCGTCCCGGTCGCCAGCGTCGGAACGGTGCTGTCGTGGACCTGGCAGGCCCGTCCGCTGGAAGGCCAGCCGCTTGACCGGCCGTTCGCCTGGGCCCTGATCAAACTCGACGGCGCCGACACCGCACTGCTGCACGCCGTGGACACCGGAGGAGCCGCTGACGCCATCGCGGCCGGCGACCGGGTGCACGCCAGCTGGGTGGCCGAGCCGGTCGGCGCCATCACCGACATCGCCTACTTCCTGCCCGGCGACACGGCCGAATCCCTCCCCGAGGATCAAACCGAGGCCGACGATCGCGACCCGGTCACGATGATCGTGGTCCCCGAGACGCTGAGCGTCCAGCACAGCGCCTCGGCCCCGGAGAGCATCTATCTGCGCGCGCTGCAGCAGGGCGTGCTGCTCGGTGCCCGCTCCGGCGACAACGAGAAGGTGTACTTCCCGCCGCGGGAAGCGGATCCGGCCACCGGCCGCGAACTCGACCAGTTCGTCGAGCTGTCCGACAAGGGCATCATCACGACGTTCGCGATCATCAACATCCCGTTCGCCGGGCAGAAGATCAAGCCGCCGTATGTGGCGGCCTACATCCTCCTCGACGGCGCTGACATCCCGTTCCTGCACCTGGTGACCGGGATCGACGCCGGCGAGGTCCGGATGGGAATGCGGGTCGAGGCAGTGTGGAAGCCCCGCGAGGAGTGGGGGTTCGGCATCGACAACATCGAGCATTTCACGCCCTCCGGCGAACCGGATGCGGACTACGACAGCTACAAGCA
>JBAXUD010000353.1:0-3919 GCA_037129875.1 Mycobacteriaceae bacterium | reverse complement strand
ACGAGACCACCGACTGCTTCGATTTTCAGGGCCGGTTCTATCAACTCACCGCCGCCCGCAACGAGCCAAAAGGTCCGCAGCGGCCACACCCCCCGATCTGCATCGGCGGCAACGGCGAGAAGCGCACGCTTCGCATCACCGCGAAGTACGCGGATCACTGGAACTTCGTCGGCGGCACGCCGCAGGAATTCGCCCGCAAGCGCGATGTTCTCAAAGCCCACTGCGCCGATGTCGGCCGCAATCCCAAAGACATCATGCTGTCGGCGCACATCCGGCTGGATCCGCAGCGCGGTCCCCGCGGGATCGTCGAGGACGCCATCGCGCTGGGCGCTGAGGGCCTGGACCTGGCGATCATCTATCTGCCGCTGCCCTATGACCCGGCAGTGCTCGAGCCGCTGGCCGAGACGATCCGCGACTCGGGCCTCTGGCGGCCGGGCGCCTAGATCGTCATCCGGCCCGAAAAGCCGTACTGCATCAATTCGGTAGCGGTGACGAGGCGTTCAAGCTCGGCCGGGAACTCCCGGCTCTTGACCGGGCGCGCCAGCAGTGACCATGTGGCGCGGCCCAGACGGGTCCGCAGGATCGGCGTCGTGATGGGATTGTTGAGATACAAGAAACTCTCCTTGGTCGACGTCCTTGGCAACCAGGGGGAGCACCTTACCCTGTGATCCCCGCCACAGCAATTAGAGCGTTGATAGCCGTCTTTATGGGGTAGGCGCGCCGAATGCCTGCTCGCGCGTTACCAATGTTGCGGATGTGACTAACGTTGCGGTGCGGCTGATGGCCCGATCGGCGCTGGCAAAGCTGTGTGCCCCATCAGGTGGCGGTCCACCCCGGCGGCGGCGGCGCGGCCCTCGGCGATCGCCCACACGATCAGGGACTGGCCGCGGCCCATATCTCCGGCGACGAACACCCCGGGAACTGAGGTCTCGAAGTCGGCGTTGCGGGCGACGTTTCCGCGATCGGTGAGTTCCACACCCAACTCGGTCAGCAGACCCGGCTTCTCCGGGCCGACGAAGCCCATCGCCAACAGCACCAGATCGGCGGCCAGTTCAAAATCGGACCCCTCGACCTTTTCGAACCTGCCGCCGCGCATTTCCACTTCGTGCGCGCGCAGACCGGTGACGTGGGCGCCGTTGCCGACGAACTTCTCGGTGTTGACCGAGAACACCCGCTCGCCGCCCTCCTCATGCGCCGAGGAAACCCGGAACATCAGCGGGTAGGTCGGCCATGGCGTAGAAGGGTCACGGTCGGCTCCGGGCCGCGGCATGATCTCAAACTGGTGCACACTGCGGGCGCCCTGCCGCAGCGACGTGCCCAGGCAGTCCGCTCCGGTGTCGCCGCCGCCGATGATGATCACCCGCTTGTCCTTGGCGGTGATGGGCGGCTGGCCTCCTGCGTCGAGAACCGGATCGCCCTGCTGAGCCTTGTTGGCCCACGGCAGGTACTCCATCGCCTGATGGATGCCGTCGAGTTCGCGTCCGGGGATCGGCAGGTCGCGCCAGTCGGTGGCACCACCGGCCAGAACCACGGCGTCGAAATCCTCCCGGAGTTGCTCGACGGTGACGTCGACACCGACGTTGACGCCGGCCCGGAACTTGGTGCCCTCGGCTTCCATCTGATCCAGACGGCGGTCGATGTGCCGCTTCTCCATCTTGAACTCGGGGATGCCGTAGCGCAGCAGTCCGCCGACGCGGTCGGACCGCTCGAAGACGGTGACGTCATGTCCGGCGCGGGTGAGCTGCTGGGCTGCCGCCAGGCCGGCTGGGCCGGATCCGACGACGGCCGCCGACTTGCCGGTCACCAGGTGCGGGCGATTGGGTTGCACCCAGCCCTCATCCCAGGCGTTGTCGATGATCTCGACCTCGACCTGCTTGATGGTCACCGGATCGGCGTTGATGCCCAGCACGCACGACGCCTCACACGGTGCCGGGCACAGCCGGCCGGTGAACTCGGGGAAGTTGTTGGTGGCGTGCAGCCGCTCGATGGCATCCTGCCACCGGTCCCGGTAGACAAGGTCGTTCCACTCGGGGATGAGGTTGCCCAGCGGGCAGCCGTTGTGGCAGAACGGGATTCCGCAATCCATGCAGCGCGCGGCCTGGTGCATGAGGGTCTCAGGCTCAAATTTTTCGTAGACCTCGTTCCAGTCACGCAGCCGCAGCGGGACCGGCCGTCGCTTCGGGGTCTCGCGCCGGGTGTACTTCAGGAAGCCGCTCGGATCAGCCACGGGAGGCTCCCATGATCGCGGCGTCGACGTCGTTGCCGGTGCGCTCAGCCTCGGCGATGGCCTGCAATACGCGCTTGTAGTCGCGCGGCATCACCTTCACGAAATCCCCTACCTGTCGAGGCCAGTCAGCCAGAACACCCTCGGCCACAGCCGAATCCGTCGCGTCGCGGTGGCCTGCGAGCATGTCATGCAGCCACTCGACATCGGTGTCGTCGAGTTCCTCGAGTTCCACCATCTCTGCGTTGAGGTTGGCCGGCAACCGGCCCTCCGGGTCATACACGTAGGCGATGCCGCCGGACATGCCCGCGGCGAAGTTACGCCCGGTGGGACCGAGGATCACCACCCGGCCACCGGTCATGTACTCGCAGCCGTGGTCGCCCACGCCCTCGACCACCGCATGAGCACCGGAGTTGCGCACGGCGAACCGCTCGCCCACCCTGCCGCGGATGAATGCCTGTCCGCTGGTGGCACCGAAGAGGATGACGTTGCCGCCGATGATGTTGTCCTCGGCCACATAGCCTTCCGGCGCTTCATCGGACGGCCGCAGCACGATCCGCCCGCCGGACAGCCCCTTGCCCACGTAGTCGTTGGCGTCGCCGTACACCCGCAGCGTGATGCCGCGCGGCATGAACGCCCCGAAGCTGTTGCCGGCCGACCCGGAGAAGGTGATGTCGATGGTGCCGTCGGGCAGGCCGTCGCCGCCGTAGGCCTTGGTCACCTCATGGCCCAGCATGGTGCCGACGGTGCGATTGGTGTTGGCGATCTTCATCGAGAAGCTCACCGGGGTAGCAGAATCCAGCGCCTCCCGACAACGGGCGATGAGTTGTTGGTCCAGCGCCTTCTCCAGCGCGTGGTCCTGACGCGAACTGCAGTACAGGTCCTGGTTCATGAACGCCGAGTCCGGCTCGTGCAGCACCGGCGTGAGGTCGAGCTTGTGCGCCTTCCAGTGCGCGGCGGCCCGGCTGGTGTCCAGGGCGTTGACCTGACCGACCATCTCGTTGATGGTGCGGAAGCCGAGTTTGGCCATCAGCTCGCGCACCTCTTCGGCGATGAACAGGAAGAAGTTCTCCACGAATTCCGGCTTGCCGGTGAACCGTTCGCGCAGCACCGGGTTCTGGGTGGCAACACCCACCGGGCAGGTGTCGAGGTGGCAGACCCGCATCATGATGCAGCCGGACACCACCAGTGGCGCGGTGGCGAAGCCGAACTCCTCGGCGCCCAGCAGTGCGGCGACGACGACGTCGCGGCCGGTCTTGAGCTGGCCGTCGACCTGAACGACGATCCGGTCCCGAAGTCCGTTGAGCAGCAACGTCTGCTGCGTCTCGGCCAGGCCGAGTTCCCACGGAGCACCGGCGTGCTTCATCGACGTCAGCGGGGTGGCGCCGGTGCCGCCGTCGTGGCCGGAGATCAGCACCACGTCGGCGTGCGCTTTGGAGACGCCGGCCGCGACCGTCCCCACACCGTTCTCGCTGACCAGTTTCACGTGAATCCGGGCCGCCGGGTTGGCGTTCTTCAGGTCGTAGATCAGCTGCGCCAGATCCTCGATCGAGTAGATGTCGTGGTGCGGCGGCGGGGAGATCAGCCCCACACCCGGCGTGGAGTGCCGGACCTCGGCCACCCACGGGTAGACCTTGTGACCCGGAAGCTGGCCGCCCTCACCGGGTTTGGCGCCCTGGGCCATCTTGATCTGGA
>JBAXUD010000352.1:0-3920 GCA_037129875.1 Mycobacteriaceae bacterium | reverse complement strand
CTTCTTGCAACCCGGCACGCGTACCGCCGCCGGCTCAACCGGAATTTCCTCGATGAGATCGGGCCGATCGAGACGACAGTGGCGCTCGCGTCGATGATGCTGCTCAGCGCAATGCTGTTCGTCGCTGTGCCCGGGGACGACGCGGGCACCGTGGCCAAGATCTGGATCAGCGCCGCGGTGCTGATGCCAGTTGGTCGGATGGTCCGCGCCGCCATCCAGCGCGGCCTGCGACGACAACACCACCTCTTGGCCCCGACCCTCATCGTCGGCAATGGCGACCTCGCCAACAGAATCATCCGACGCCTGAGGTCGGCGCCGGAGTACGGGCTCGATCCGATTGGCCTCGTCGATGCCGAGCCACCGTTTTCCGGCTCCGTCGGCCGCCTGACACCCGCCATTGACTACCTCGGTGGACCGGACAACATCGAGCAGACCATCACTGAGACCGGCGCCGAGTGCATCGTCATCGCTTTTTCCCGCACAAACGACGAGTCGCTCGCCCGATCAGTTCGCATCGCCCATCAACACGGGCTGCGGGTATGGGTCGTGCCCCGGATGTTCGACGTGGTCGGTGAACGTGCCCGGGTCGAACACGTGGGGGGGCTGCCGCTGCTCGCCCTGCCGCACACCGATCCGCGGGGCTGGCAGTTCACGATCAAACACCTCATTGACCGATCGGCCGCGGCGATCGGCCTGCTGGCGATCTCCCCGATATTCCTGACCCTCATGGCGCTGGTCCGGCTGAGTTCGCCCGGGCCGATCTTCTTCCGCCAACCACGCGTCGGACGCGACGGCCGTGTCTTCGACTGCTTGAAGTTCCGCACGATGCGCCAGCAGAACGACTCAAACGCCGGTTTCGACCTCAAGGATGGCGCGGCGCCCGGCGGCGTCGAAGGCGAGGACCGGCGCACCACGATCGGCAAGTTCCTGCGGTCGACATCGCTGGACGAACTTCCCCAGCTGATCAACGTCCTCAAGGGCGAGATGAGTCTGGTGGGTCCGCGGCCGGAACGGCCGGAATTCGTGGCGCTCTTCGACATGCAGATTCGCCGGTACGGCGAACGGCATCGGGTCAAGGCCGGTATGACCGGCTGGGCACAGGTTCACGGACTGCGCGGCCAGACCTCTATCGCCGACCGCGCTGAATGGGACAACTACTACATCGAGAACTGGTCGCTGGGTCTGGACCTGAAGATCCTCGCGATGACTGTGCCCGCCGTGTTCCGCTCGGCCGAGTGAGAACCTGCTTGCTGGGGCGCTTAGGGTGATGACATGCCGCTGACCGGAGATTACGAACCGAGCACCTCGGACTGGGCTCGCGAGAACGCCGAGTTGTACATGTCCTCCGGCGGGACCGCCGGCACCGAACTCAGCGGCAAACCGGTGATCCTGCTGACCACTGTCGGCGCCAAGACCGGCAAACTGCGAAAGACCCCGCTCATGCGTGTCGAGCACGACGGCGAGTACGCCGTCGTCGCATCGCTGGGCGGGGCCCCGAAGCACCCGGTCTGGTACTACAACATCACCTCCCATCCGCGCGTCGAACTGCAGGACGGCACCGGCACCGGCGAATAAGAAGCCCATGAGGTGCTCGGTGACGAGAAGGCGACCTGGTGGGAGCGCGCCGTCGCGGTGTGGCCCGACTATGCGGACTACCAGCGCAAAACGGACCGGGAGATTCCGGTGTTCGTGCTCACCCCAATTCACTGATCCGCTCTGATCGATGGCACCATAAAGCGGTGTCCGCTGAGCTGAGCCAACGTTCTGTGTCGTCGCCGATCACCGCGGCCGACATCGACGAGGCTGCCGCGCGGATCGCCGATTTCGCCCAGCAGACCCCGCTGGAGTACTGCGACCGGCTCTCCGCCTCCACAGGCGCCGAGGTCTACCTCAAGCGTGAAGACCTGCAGAGTGTGCGGTCCTACAAGCTGCGTGGCGCCTACAACCTGCTCAAGCAGCTCAGCGATGACGAGTTGCGGGTCGGTGTGGTCTGCTCGTCCGCGGGCAACCACGCGCAGGGGTTCGCACTGGCCTGCCGGACGATGAAGGTGCACGGCCGCGTCTACGTCCCGGCCAAGACCCCGAAACAGAAGCGCGACCGCATCCGCTATCACGGTGGCGATTTCATCGAGGTGATCGTCGGGGGATCCAGCTATGACGATGCCGCAGTGGCCGCGATCGCGGACGTTGCCCGCACCGGCGCCACCCTGGTCCCGCCGTATGACGACCTGCGCACCATGGCGGGGCAGGGCACCATCGCTGTGGAGATCCTCGACCAGCTCGACAGCGAACCCGACCTGGTGATCGTTCCGGTGGGGGGCGGCGGCTGCATCTCCGGGATAACCACCTACCTGGCCGAGCGGACGACGAACACCTCCGTGCTCGGCGTCGAGCCGGCCGGAGCCGCCTCGATGATCGCCGCGCTCGCCGCGGGTCATCCGGTCGACCTCGACCACGTCGACCAGTTCGTCGACGGCGCCGCCGTGAAGCGGGCCGGGGCGCTGACATTCCAGGCGTTGTCCTCGGCCGGTGACATGGTGTCGGTGGCCACCGTCGACGAAGGCGCGGTGTGCACCGCGATGCTCGACCTCTATCAGAACGAGGGGATCATCGCCGAGCCCGCCGGTGCGTTGTCGGTCGCCGGATTACTCGAGGCCGACGTGGAACCGGGATCGACTGTGGTGTGCCTGATTTCGGGTGGCAACAACGACGTCTCCCGGTACGGCGAAGTGCTCGAGCGTTCCCTGGTCCACAAAGGCCTCAAGCACTACTTCCTCGTCGATTTCCCGCAGGAGCCCGGCGCGCTGCGCCGCTTCCTAGACGAGGTGCTGGGCGCAGGCGACGACATCACGCTGTTCGAATACGTCAAACGCAACAACCGGGAGACCGGCGAGGCACTGGTCGGCATCGAACTGGGCTCGGCGGCCGGCTTGGAGGGCCTGCGTGCGCGCATGGACGAATCCGGGCTGCAGGTCGAGGCCCTTGAGCCGGGATCCGCGGCGTACCGCTACCTCACCTAAGGGGTCAGGGGCTCAGTCTCCCGAAGCCCCTCGGCCACGGCGCGCTGGAACACCGCTTCCTCCGCAACCACGCCGGTCCACCGCTGGAAGATCTGAATCGCCAACTGCACCAGCATTTCGACCCCGTCGACCACCGGACAGCCCCGCTCACGGGCTGCGGCCAGGAACGCAGTGATCCGTGGGTTGGTGATCACATCCACCACGACGCACGCCGGCTCAACGGAGTCCCAGCCCACGGGCGCCGGTTCCAGTTCGGGGGCGCAGCCCAGGTGGGTGGCGTTCATCAGCAGGGTGGTTCCCGGCGGCACGGCGACCTCGTTCTCCCACTGCTGCCACACCGCCGGTACGCCCGAGGCGCGGGTGACGGTGTCGGCCACTTCGCGGCCCTGCTCCTCACGGCGGGTCACCAGGGTGAGATGGGCGGCTCCGGCCCAGGCGAGTTCCACTGCCATCGCCCGCCCGGCGCCACCGGCTCCGAGCATCACCACCCGCTGGCCGTCCAGGGGCGCGACCTTCTGAATCGCCTTCACCACGCCCTTGCCGTCGTTGTTGTGGCCGACCAGCCGGCCACCCTCGATGGTCATGTAGTTGGCTGCTCCGATGGCGCGCACGTCGTCATCGACCGCGTCGAGGAGCGGAATCACCGCGACCTTCCACGGCACCGTGATGGCCATGCCCCGGTAGCCGAGTGGGCGAAGGGCCGCCACGGCCAGCGCGAGGTCGCCTTCGGTGGCGATGTCGTTCTTCCAGAACTGCCAGGACAGGCCGTAGTGGGCATACACCGCGTCGAACATCAGGTCGATCGGATTCTCGGCGACCGGATGTCCGAGCATCCCGGTCATCTGTTTCTGCGGAGGGATCCCGTCGCGTTGATCGTCCATCGCCACGATTATTCGACCT
>JBAXUD010000351.1:0-3921 GCA_037129875.1 Mycobacteriaceae bacterium | reverse complement strand
GGCGACGGCAGCGCCGAGCGCCGCACGTGATAGGTGATGTCGAAGTCGGGGTCGTCGATCCACACCGGACGGGCGATGCCCAGCGTCACCTCGCGGACCTTCTGCCGGTAGCGCGGGATCTGCGGCAGCCGTCGTTCCACGGTCTGAAGCAGAGTGTCGTAACTCAGTCCCCCGCGCGGCCGGCGAAGGATCGACAGCGACCCCACGTACATCGGAGTCGTCGTGTCCTCCCGGTGGTAGAAGGACGCGTCCGACGTCGACAGCCGGGTCACCATTGCCGTGGGGCCTGAGCACTCACGCAGCTACGGTAACCGCGCCGGGGCACGCGTGAAACCACCCCCGCTCGGCGAGCTGCCGCACACCGACCGGTCCGCCGGCCCGGAGGCTGCAGACTCATGGCGCCGAACGGGCGAATACGCGCGCCGGCCAGATATGCCATCATGACCGCCGAGGCCGCCCGCTCTCCAGCGACCGCCCCTGAAACCGGCCGACCGATGGAGAATGTTCATGTCCCACAACGCCACTGCACCGATCAGCCCGGTACCCGCCGTCAGCCCGGTGGTCGATTACGAGCCCCCGGCCTTCGGCGGACCGCCGATACTGCCGCCGGTCGCGGCCCTGCGGCGACGCGCACACGCGCCGGTGTCGACCGGTGTCCGGACCACGGGCCCGGACACCAAGGCAGCGGCCGCCTTCGCGGACGCCGCGCTGCGCCGGGTGCTGGAGGTCATCGACCGGCGCCGTCCACTGGCTCAACTCCGGCCGCTGCTGGCTGCCGGCCTGGTGGATTCGCTGTTGACCGGACCGGCGCGGCGCACCGAGGACGGCGCGGCGCGATTGCGCCGGGTTTTGGCACAGCCCTGCCGACCCGACGGAACCGCGGCCGAGGTCACCGCTAACTACAGCCGCGGGGATCGGGTGCATGCGATCGCCTGCCGCGTCGAGCAGCACCCCACCCCCACCGGTCCGCGCTGGCAGATGGTCGCCTTACACATGGGGTGATTCGGCGGCGAGTCCGCACCCGCCGCTTCAGCCGCGGCGCAACAATTTCCGCTCTTTGGTCTGCCGGCGCTTGGCATCCCGGCGATCCCGCCGGGATCCGCCGCCGGTGGCAGCGGTCAGGGCAGCGTCATGCTGCTGGATCTCGGCGTCGCCGTCCTCAGACGGGCCGACGTAGGTCAGCGGCCGGGAGTCTTCTCCGTCGAATCCCTTGGCGCGCAACCCTTCCGGCATGGGCTGAGCGGCGAGAGTCGGTGCCTGCGGAGCGCCCTCCACCTGAACGTTGAACAGGAAGCCGACCGACTCCTCCTTGACCGCCTCGAGCATGCCGGTGAACATGTCGTAGCCCTCACGCTGGTACTCGACCAGCGGGTCGCGCTGCGCCATCGCCCGCAGGCCGATGCCCTCCTTGAGATAGTCCATCTCATAGAGGTGCTCGCGCCACTTGCGGTCCAGAACATTGAGCAGAACGTTGCGTTCGAGCTGCCGCATGGATCCCGGGCCGGCAATCGTGTCGATGTCGGCTTCCCGCTTGGTGTAAGCCTTTTGGGCGTCCGCCACGAGGATTTCGAGCAACTCCTCGCGGGTGAGTTCGCCTATCTCTCCGACGGCGTCGGAATCGATCAGGTCGTGATGATCCACGCCCACCGGATACAGCGTGCGCAGTGCGCCCCAGAGCTGCTCGAGATCCCAGTCCTCGGCGTACCCCTCGACGGTGGCTCCGTTGACGTAGGCGGTGACGACGTCGGTGAGCATGTCACGGGCCTGCTGTTGCAGGTCCTCACCCTCGAGGATGCGGCGGCGCTCGTCGTAGATGACCATGCGCTGCTGGTTCATCACCTCGTCGTACTTGAGCACGTTCTTGCGGATCTCGAAGTTCTGCTGCTCAACCTGGGTCTGCGCGCTCTTGATGGCACGGGTGACCATCTTGGCCTCGATCGGCACGTCGTCGGGCAGATTCAGCCGGGTCAGCAGCGCCTCCAGGGTGGCGCCGTTGAACCGGCGCATGAGTTCGTCGCCCAGCGACAGATAGAACCGCGACTCGCCCGGATCGCCCTGCCGCCCGGAGCGGCCGCGCAGCTGGTTGTCGATGCGGCGCGACTCGTGCCGCTCGGTACCAAGAACGTAGAGGCCGCCGACGTCGCAGACGGCTTCGGCCTCTTCGGCGACCTGCGCCTTGAGCTTGGGCAGTTCCTCGAGCCAGGCGGCGTCGAATTCGTCGGGGGTCTCGACCGGATCCAGACCCTTCGACCGCAGCCGCTGATCAACGAGGAAGTCAACGTTGCCGCCGAGCACGATGTCGGTGCCACGGCCGGCCATGTTGGTCGCCACCGTGATGGCGCCGCGCCGGCCGGCCTCGGCGATGATGCCGGCCTCCTGCTCGTGGTATTTCGCGTTGAGCACGTTGTGCGGGATGTTGCGCTTCTGGAGCATCCGGGACAGGTATTCCGAGCGCTCGACGCTGGTGGTGCCGATCAGCACCGGCTGGCCCTTCTCGAACCGTTCGGAGATGTCGTCGCTGACCGCGATGAACTTGGCTTCCTCGGTCTTGTAGATGAGGTCGGTCTGGTCCTTGCGGACCATGGACCTGTTGGTGGGGATGGACACCACGCCGAGTTTGTAGATCTCGTGCAGCTCAGCCGCTTCGGTCTCGGCAGTGCCGGTCATGCCGGCCAGCTTGTCGTAGAGCCGGAAGTAGTTCTGCAGTGTGATGGTGGCCAGAGTCTGGTTCTCGGCCTTGATATCCACCTTCTCCTTGGCCTCGATGGCCTGGTGAATGCCCTCGTTGTAGCGGCGGCCGACGAGCAACCGGCCGGTGAACTCGTCGACGATGAAGACCTCGCCGTCGCGGACGAGGTAGTCCTTGTCACGCTGGAAGAGCTCCTTGGCCTTCAGGGCGTTGTTGAGGTAGCTCACCAGCGGCGAGTTGGCCGCCTCGTACAGGTTTTCGATACCAAGCTGGTCCTCGACGAACTCCACACCGAGTTCGTGCACGCCGACGGTGCGCTTGCGGAGATCGACTTCGTAGTGGACGTCCTTCTCCATCATCGGGGCAAACCGGGCGAACTCTGCGTACCAGAAGTTCGCGGCGCTGTCGGCCGCGCCGGAGATGATCAGCGGTGTGCGGGCCTCGTCGATCAGGATGGAGTCGACCTCGTCGACGATGCCGTAGTGGTGGCCGCGCTGCACCAGTTCGTCCAGCGAGTGCGCCATGTTGTCGCGCAGGTAGTCGAAGCCGTACTCGTTATTGGTTCCGTAGGTGATGTCGGCGCCGTAGGCGGCGCGGCGCTCGTCGTGGGTCAGCCCCGCCAGGATCACCCCGACGTCCAGACCGAGGAACCGGTGCACGCGACCCATCCACTCGCTGTCGCGTTTGGCCAGGTAGTCGTTGACCGTGACTACGTGCACACCCTTGCCGCCAAGGGCATTGAGGTACGCGGGCAGCACGCAGGTCAGGGTCTTGCCCTCACCGGTCTTCATCTCGGCGACGTTGCCGAAGTGCAGCGCCGCGCCGCCCATGACCTGGACGTCGAAGTGTCGCTGGCCCAGCACCCGCCACGCGGCCTCGCGGGCCACCGCAAAGGCCTCGGGGAGCACGTCGTCGAGCTTCTCACCAGCCTCGATACGCGCGCGGAACTCGTCGGTCTTGGCCCTCAGTTCGGCGTCGGCGAGCCTCTCCACCTCGTCGGACAGCGTATTGACGTAGTCAGCGACTCCCCTGAGTCGTTTGACGGTGCGTCCTTCTCCGAGGCGCAGCAACTTCGACAGCACAGCATTTCCCCTGTGGATTGGAGGTTTGAGTGCTCTCCATCCTAGGTGACGCGCCGATACAGCCGGTCACGCGAGGCCGGATCAGGCCGCCCGGGTCGCTAGGCGAGCCGGATCAGGCCGCCCGGGTCGCTAGGCGAGCCGGATCAGGCC
>JBAXUD010000350.1:0-3931 GCA_037129875.1 Mycobacteriaceae bacterium | reverse complement strand
CAACCGCTGCTGGGGGTCCATCTTGTCGGCCTCCCCCGCCGGGATCTCGAAGAACTCCGCGTCGAAGGCGGCGACATCGTCTAAGAAGCCACCCCAGCGTGTCGTCGTGGCCAGAGCCGCCGAGTCTTCGGCCGACGCCCCGTCCCGGAACCGGTCCCATCGGCCTTCCGGCACCGTTGAGATGCCGGATTTGCCCTCAACCAGTAACTCCCACAACGCATCCGGGCCCTGCACCCCACCGGGGAACCGGCAACCCACACCGATCACCGCGATGGGCTCGCGCTCCCCGATGACGCCCCGGCCGTCGGCGAGGTCGGGCAGCGGCACCGGCTCGACCTCACCGCCGGTGAGGTATGTGGCCAGCGCATTTACCGTCGGATACTGCCAAAGATCGACCGGCGACAACTGCCGGCCCAACAACTCCGAGAGCTCACCGATCATCACCACCGCGTCGGCTGAGCCCACCGCAAGATCGTTAAGCGATGCGTCGCAGTCGATTTCGTCCGGGCTCAGACCGATCGTGTTGAGGAGATAGTCGACCAGCCAGCCCCTGAGGCCGTCCTCATCCAGCTCCGGGTTCACGTAGCGTCCATACGGCTGAACTGATCCAGCCGGTATTGCTCCACGCACGCCGATCGCCGGACCTTGCCACTGGTGGTGATAGGCAACGATCCCTGACCCACCAACACCAGATCCGCGACCCGTACGCCATGGACATTCTTGACCGTCGTGGCGACCCGTCGTTTCAGATCGCGAAGCTTCTCAGCCGCCTCTTCGGGCGTACCGCCGGGTGGCTTGATCTCCGCGATCCCCACAAGCTTCTCGGTGGTCTCGTCCTGGATCGACACGGCGGCCACCCGGCCGGCGGTGATCTCGCCGATGGTGACCTCGATGTCGTCGGGATAGTGGTTGCGCCCGTCGACGATCAACAGGTCCTTGATCCGCCCGATGATGAACAACTCACCGTCGAAGATCACGCCCAGATCGCCGGTCGTCAGCCACGGCCCCTTCGGCGTTCCCTCCGACGGCGCCGCCAGCTGGCCGCCGAAGGTGCGCCGGGTCAATTCCGGGTTGCGCCAATACCCCGCCGCTACCTGATCGCCGTGCACCCAGATCTCGCCCACCTCGCCGGCCGGCAACTCGAGCTGAGTCTGCGGATCGACGATGCGCACGTCCGATGACCTCGGCGCGCCGCACCCCACCAGCTCGGAGCCGCCATCGGCGCACAGCGCGGCATGGCCGGCGGCGAGCTTCTCGGAGTCCAAACGCACCTCGGTCGGCGCATGTCCACCGGGGGAGGCCACCACGTAGACCGTCGCCTCGGCCAGACCGTAGGAGGACCGGACCGTGGACCTCAGCAGACCGAACTGGGCGAACCGCTCGTTGAAGCGGTGCAGCGTGCCGGGGTGGACTCGTTCGGCGCCGCTGATGACGCCGAGCACTCCGCCGAGGTCGAGCCCGGCCATATCCGCATCCGAGGTGCGGCGCACCGACAATTCGAATCCGAAATTGGGGGCGGCGCTGAATGAGTTCGTGTTGATAGCCAGCTGCCGAACCCAGCGCGCCGGCTTGGCGAGGAATGCCACCGGACTCATCAGCACGCCCGGGCGGTTCACGACCAAGGGCGCCAGCACGCCCATGATCAGGCCCATGTCGTGATAGAAGGGCAGCCACGACACCATGGTCGCGTCTTCGGGGGCCTCGCCCCCGAGGTGCTCGGCGTAATCGCCGATGATCTGACCGAGGTTGCTGATGACGTTTTTGTGGGTCAGTGCCACCCCGGCGGGCTGCCGCGTCGAGCCGGAGGTGTATTGCAGATAGGCGATCGAGGTGTCCGAAGCGCTCGCCACCGGCACCGGGCCGGAGTACGGGTCGATCGCGTCGACCTCGACGACCTCAGCCGTGGCACCGCCGGACTGGCCGCCGGCATAGGGCACGACGTCCGCCACGACGGCGGAGGTGGTCAGCAGGACGGTGGGAACGGAATCACGCAGGGCGCCCACGACCCGCTCGTCGAGGCCGCCGGGCGCCGGAACGGGCAGCGGAACGGCGATGAAACCGGCGTGCATGGCTCCGAAGAACGCGACGATATAGTCCATGCCCTGGGGAGCCAGGATCGCGGCCCGGTCACCGGGCGATCCGCATTGCAGAAGTCGCCCCGCGACCGCCTGGACCCTCTCGTAGAGATCCGACCAGGTCAGGGTGTCGGCGAATCCGGCCGGATCGACCTCATAATCGAGAAACGTATAGGCGAGGTCGTTCGCCTGCTGCTCAGCTCTGTTTTTCAACAGTTCGGGAATAGACAACTGAATCTCCGGCATCACTAATCTTCCAGCCCCAACCAGTGCACGTCTCTCAGCAGGACAGGCTAACACTTCAAAAACCCGTCATGCGCCTGCGTTCTCAGGGAAAAGCCTACCTGCTCTCAGCAAAAATTAATCTAAGTGGAGGGGTTTTCATAGCTGGAGTCGTGTCTACGCCAGGTGAACAGGGCGTCCGCAGACCTTAGGCTTCGGTGGTTTTCCGGATCGTGTTCTCGATGTCGGCGGCCAATTCGCCCAGGTGGTCGTTGATATAGAAGTGGTGGCCGGTGAATTCGCGAAGGGTGAACTCCCCCGTCGTGCGTTCCGCCCAGGGCTTAACCCTGTCCGCGGTGCCGATCTCGTCCTGGTCGCCGATGTAGGCGGTGATCGGGCACGACACCGTCGCCTCCGGGGGGCACTCGTAGGCCATGATGGCCTTGAATCCCCGAAGGGTCGGCAGGATTCGCGCCGCGAACTCCTCGTTCTCCAGAAACTCCGGATTCACGCCGGTCATCGTGGCGACCGCCTCGAGCAGGCCTCGATCCGACTCGGGGATGTACTCCGACCCGACCGCCCCTGGCGCCGGCGAGGCCGACACGAACAGTGCCGAGATGGGATTGCCCGCCGCCTCGTAACGGCGCGCGACCTCGAAGGCCACCAGGGCGCCCATGCTGTGGCCGAAGAAGGCGACCGTGCCGTCGGTCGGCGCGGGCAGCAGTTTCATCACCCGGTCGGCAAGGTCGGGAATGCTGCGGAACGAGGTCAGGTCGTGAGTCCCGCCTTTGCCGGGATACTGCACGGCGACCCGCTTGATGTCGGTGGCGAACGCCTTGGCGAACGGGACGTAGTACGTCGGCGACCCGCCGGCATGCGGGAAGATGAACAACGTCGTTGGGCCGGACACCGACCTAGATTACTACCGTCCGCCTGGCTTAATCGGTGGCGAAGTCGGCCTCCGCGTCCCGGTTGAGGTCGACGTAGGCCTTGTCGCTGACATCGAAGGCGACGGACTGGATGGTCCCACCAGTGAACTTGCCAGGGTTTTTGTACTGCGCGGAGACGTTGTCGCCGCTGTCGTAGCCGACGCACAGTCCGTCTCCGGCCAGCGTGAACTTTCCGATCTGAGCGCGCATCGGTCCGTCTGTCACCGGCTTGCCGTCGACGAACAGCGTGGTCTTACCGATCGACTCGCCGTGTTCGCCGGCTTTCTCGCGTGTGAACTCCATACCGAGGGTGTGCTTGCCCGGTGACAGCGGCGGCGAGACGAAGTCCTGTTCGGGCTTGATACCCAGGAAGTTGTAGACGTAGTGCAGCCGGCCGTCCTTGATGAACATGGTGTGCCCGCCGAACCGCGATCCGTGCGCGAAGACCACACCCTGGGCGTCCGGTTGCATTTCGACGTTGCCGGCGATCTTGTAGGACCGGCCGCGGATGCTCACCGCCACGCCCTCGGGCACCGGCGCGGTGTCCGGGTAGTAGACATAGCGGTCCCGGGGCGGCTCGGCCTGCGGGCGCGGGGTACCTGCCTGCTCCACCGCCGAGCGATCGTCGAGAGGCAGGACGAAGTTATCCCTGGCCTCCTCATCCCAGGCCTTGATGAGCTCCTTGAGCTTGTCGGGGTACTGGTC
>JBAXUD010000035.1:0-14561 GCA_037129875.1 Mycobacteriaceae bacterium | reverse complement strand
CCGCGCGGCCGGCGTACATCACCAGCGCCCGGTCGGCGAACTCGGCCACCACCCCAAGGTCGTGAGTGATGATCAGCACGCCCGCGCCGGTGACGTCACGGGCCGTCTTGAGCACCTCGAGGATCTGGGCCTGCACCGTCACGTCCAGCGCCGTCGTCGGCTCGTCGCAGATGATCAGATCGGGATCGCATGAGATGGCGATGGCGATGACCACCCGCTGGCGCTCGCCGCCGGACAACTCGTGCGGGAAGGCGCGGGCGCGCCGGTCGGCCTGAGCGATGCCGACCAGTTCGAGCAGTTCGACCGCCCGCTGCCGGGCCGCGGCTCTGCTCACCTCAGGGTGGTGCACCCGGATCGCCTCGGCGATCTGGTCGCCGACGGTGTAGACCGGAGTCAGCGCCGACATCGGGTCCTGAAAGACCGTGCCGATGCGTCGGCCCCTGATGCGCGACATCTCCTCGTCGCCCATGCCCAGCAGTTCCTCGCCGTTCAATCTCGCAGAGCCCGATACCGCCGCGTATTCCGGCAGTAGGCCGATGACCGCCATCGCCGCCGCCGACTTGCCTGAGCCGGATTCGCCGACCATCGCCACAACTTCGCGGGGCGCGAGCTCATAGCTCAGGCCGCGCACGGCCTTGAGTTCGCCGGTGTCGGTAGGGAAGCTGACGGCAAGGCCGGTCACCGAAAGCAGGCTCATCACTTGGGCTTCCGGCGCTGCAGATTGGCGCTTCCGGGATCCAGCGCGTCGCGCAGCCCATCACCGATCAGGTTGGCGCACAGGATGATCAACACCAGCACCCCGGCCGGAAACAGGAAGACCCACGGGAAGGTCGTCGCCGACTTGGTGCCGTCGGCGATGAGGGTGCCCAGCGACACGTCGGGCGGCTGCACGCCGAAACCCAGGAAGCTCAGACCGGTTTCGGCCAGGATCGCCACCCCGACGTTGAGTGCGGTGTCGATGATGAGGATGGATGCGACGTTCGGCACGATGTGGCGGAGGATGATCCGCCAACTCGGCACCCCCATGTAGCGCGCGGCCTGGACGTATTCGCGTTCCCGCAGGCTCATCGTCAGCCCCCGCACCATCCGGGAGCTGATCATCCAGCTGAACACGGACAGCAGCCCGATGAGCAGGGCGATGTTGGCGGAGTTCTTGGTGCGCGGGGTGATGATCGCGATCAGGATGAAGCTGGGCACCACCAGCAGCAGATCGACGAACCACATCAGCACCCGATCGCGCCAGCCGCCGAAGTAGCCGGCCACCGAGCCGACGGTGGCTGCGATCAGCGTGGAGATGACAGCTACGCACAGGCCGATCAGCATCGACTTCTGCATGCCGCGCAGCACCTGGGCCAGCAGGTCCTGGCCGATGGCGTTGGTGCCGAACCAGTGCTGCGGGCCGGGCGGACTCTGCAGGGCGTTGAAGTCGATATCGGTGTGGGAGTACGGCAGCAACGGGGGTAGGGCATAGGCGGCGACGAACATCAGTACCAGCACCGCCAGCGACGCCACCGCCAAGCGGTTCCGCACGAACCGCCGGGCCACCAGGGTGCGCCTGGAGACGAACGCCTCGACGGCAACGCCCGACTTCACTTGGGCGCCTTGCAGTTCCGGTGGGGTGGCGGTCATGTCACCCGCACCCGCGGGTCGAGGATGGCGTAGATGACATCCGACAGCAGGCCGGCCAGCAGCACCACCGCACCGGAGAACACCGTGATGGCCGCGACGATGTTGGTGTCCTGGGTGGCGATGCCCTGCACGACCCACTCGCCCATGCCGTGCCAGCCGAAGATCTTCTCGACGAAAACCGCTCCGGTCACCAGTCCGGCGACGCTGTAGGCGAACAGGGTGGCCATCGGGATCAGCGCGGTGCGCAGGCCGTGCTTGAACAGCGCCTGCCGACGGGTCAGGCCTTTGGCCCGGGCGGTGCGGATGAAGTCCTGGCCCAACACGTCGAGCATGGCGTTGCGCTGATAGCGGCTGTACCCGGCGATCGAGACCAGGGCCAGCGTCATCGTCGGCAGCACCAGGTGCTGCAGTCGGTCGACGAACTGGTTGCCCGCACCGCCGACCGGCACCGGCGAGGTCTCCCCGGTGTACTCGAAGATCTGCAGCCCGGTGGCCCAATTGACCTGCAGCGCAGCCAGGATCAGCAGATTGGCCAGCACGAAGGTGGGCGTGCTGATGATCAGCAACGACACCAGCGTGACAACGCGATCGGACAGCCGGTACTGACGGATCGCGCCCCATGCGCCGACCACCACGCCGATCACCGTGCCCAGTAGTGAGCCGATCACCAACAGCCGCAGGCTCACCCCGATGCGGCGCCACAGTTCGTCGGCGACCGGCTGCCCGTTCACCGTGGTCCCGAAGTCACCGTGCACCGCCCCCGACACCCAATGCGCGTAGCGCAGCGGTACCGGCTTGTCGAGGTCGAGTTCGGCCGCCTTGGCGTCGATCACTGCCTGGGGCGGGCGGGGATTGCGCTGTAAGAGGCTGTTCAGCGGCGTGAACGTGTAGGACGTCAGCGCGAACGTCAGGAACGACGCCAGCGCCAGCAACACCAGATAGTTGAGCAGCCGGCGCGCCAGAAACCGGATCATCGGCGGCGCACGACCGGTCGTTGCATGCAGCACAGGGTAGGAGACGGGCGCCGTCTATCCGCCGCAGGCACGGATAAGCGCCCCATGCGCACCGGCTCGCTCAGGGATCGAGACGGAAGTCGGCGAAGTCGAAGCCGGGGACGACGACACAGCTGACCAGGCTGGGTTCGGCTCCCTGGGGCCGGGCGCGCTGCCAGTGGGCGGGTGGAATCAGCACCTGCGGATGATGGCCGGCTTCGACGTCGGAGCCCAGCAGCGTCTGCGTCGGACTCTCCAGGTCGGGGCCGTGTTCCAGGATCAGCGGGCTGCCCCGGTGGTACAGCCACAATTCGGCGCTGCGAACCGTGTGCCAGGCGGATTGCTGACCGGGCATCAGGACGAACAGGATGGCGGTGCCGGCACTGCGCGGGCCGTCATAGTGCGGTGGCAGCGCCGTGTGGTGCAGTGTCATGTCGCTGCGCCAGGTTTCGCGGTACCAGCCGCCCTCGGGATGGGGAGCCAGATCCAGGCGGCGGACCCACTCCGGGAGTTCCGTCATTTCTGCCCTCCTCAGTCGGCGTGGTCGCGGGCCCGGTGCCCGACCGTAGCGGGCCGGAATGTCGCTGCAAAAGCGACACCCGGGATGCGCCCGGCGGCTGTGTGATTTGTGCCCGCCTTCGAGCGACAATCAGGATCAACGGGGCGTCGCTTCGGCGGCGCAGCCCCGGTTGTCGCTCGAAGGTGGGCACAAGTGTTATGCCTTCGGAAATGGCCGGAACCGCGCTCTGCGATCACCCCGATCCCGACTGATGACAGCAGCGGGGGGCCTCGCTACCATCAGCCCGGCTTGAGCGCCTAAGACAGGAGAGACTGCCCCCGTGAGCGTTACCGACGAATACCTGGCCAACAACGCCGACTACGCGAAGACCTTCTCCGGCCCACTTCCGCTTCCCCCGAGCAAGCATGTCGCTGTGGTGGCGTGCATGGACGCCCGCATGGACGTCTACCGCATCCTTGGACTCAAGGAGGGTGAGGCGCACGTGATCCGCAATGCCGGCGGGGTGGTCACCGACGACGAGATCCGCTCGCTGGCCATCAGTCAGCGACTGCTGGGCACCCGCGAGATCATCCTCATCCACCACACCGACTGCGGCATGCTCACTTTCACCGACGACGACTTCAAGCGCGGCCTCCAGGACGACACCGGCATCAAGCCGGAATGGGCGGCTGAATCGTTCCCCGACGTGGAGGAGGACGTCCGCCAGTCGCTGCGCCGTGTCCATCACAGTCCGTTCGTCACCCTGCACAACTCGATCCGGGGCTTCGTGTTCGATGTGGCGACCGGAAAGCTGCACGAAGTCACCCTGTAGTCGCGCCCCCGATGAAATTGCGGACCGTCCGGTCTCGTCGATTGACACCTCCGCACAGCGATCGTTATCGTCGGTCTAAACAGGTAATCCTGGTTAAAACTACCAACTTTACGGGGAACTGATGGCGGAGCAGCTTCTGTCACGGCCCACGGCCGAAAGCGGCGAGCACGACCCTGCCGCGCCCCTGCCGGGCCAATACGAATTGAGCCATTTGCGCTCGCTGGAGGCCGAGGCCATCCACATCATCCGGGAGGTCGCGGCCGAGTTCGAACATCCCGTGCTGCTGTTCTCCGGCGGCAAGGACTCGATCGTGATGCTGCACCTCGCCATCAAGGCGTTCGCCCCGGCGCGGGTCCCGTTTCCGGTGATGCACGTCGATACCGAGCACAACTTCGACGAAGTGATCGGCACCCGCGACGAACTCGTGGAGCGGTACGGGCTGCGTCTGGTTGTCGCCAAGGTCCAGGACGACATCGACGCCGGCCGGGTGGTGGACAGCGGCCCGTCTCGTAACCCGCTGCAGACGGTGACGCTGTTGCGGGCCATCGGAGAGAACCGCTTCGACGCCGCCTTCGGCGGGGCCCGCCGCGACGAGGAGAAGGCCCGCGCCAAGGAGCGGGTGTTCAGCTTCCGCGACGAATTCGGTCAGTGGAACCCCAAGGCGCAGCGACCCGAGCTGTGGAATCTCTACAACGGCCGGCACCGCAAGGGTGAGCACATCCGCGTCTTCCCGCTGTCGAACTGGACCGAGTACGACATCTGGGCCTATATCGGCGAGGAGAACATCACCCTGCCGTCCATCTACTACGCCCACCACCGGCCGGTGTTCCGCCGCGACGGCATGCTGCTGGCGGTCCATGAGCACATGCAGCCCGACGCCGGCGAGGAGGTGTTCGAGACCTCGGTGCGGTTCCGGACTGTCGGCGATGTCACGTGTACCGGCTGCGTGGAATCCACGGCGGCGTCTGTCGAGGAGGTGATCGCCGAGACCGCACTGTCGCGGCTCACCGAACGGGGTGCCACCCGCGCCGATGACCGCATCTCCGAAGCCGGCATGGAGGACCGCAAGCGCGAGGGCTACTTCTGATGAGCGCTTGCGCGAAGAAGCGAGGACACTGATGGCGACACTGCTGCGCCTGGCTACCGCCGGCTCGGTCGACGACGGCAAGTCCACCCTGATCGGCCGGCTGCTGTATGACTCCAAGGCGGTGATGGAGGACCAGTTGGCCGCCGTCGAGCGCACCTCGCGCGAACGTGGCAACGACTACACCGACCTTGCACTGGTGACCGACGGACTGCGCTCCGAACGCGAGCAGGGCATCACCATCGACGTGGCCTACCGCTACTTCGCCACGGCCAAGCGGAAATTCATCATCGCCGACACCCCCGGCCATATTCAGTACACCCGGAATATGGTCACCGGCGCATCGACTGCCCAACTGGTGATCGTGCTCGTCGACGCCCGCAACGGTCTGCTCGAGCAGTCCCGCCGGCACGCCTTCCTGGCCTCGCTGCTCGGGGTGCAGCACATCGTGCTGGCGGTCAACAAGATGGACCTCATCGACTGGGACCGTGAGCGTTTCGACGAGATCCGAGACGAGTTCCATGCCTTCGCCGCCCGTCTGGATGTCCACGACGTGACCACCATCCCGATGTCCGCACTCAAGGGCGACAATGTGGTGACCAAGTCGGACAAGGCATCCTGGTACGACGGTCCGCCGTTGCTGAGCCACCTCGAGGACGTCTACATCGCCGGCGACCGCAATCTGGTCGACGTCCGGTTCCCGGTTCAGTACGTCATCCGCCCACAGACCCTCGACCACGCCGACCATCGCAGCTATGCGGGCACCGTGGCCAGCGGCATCATGCGTCCAGGCGATGAGGTGGTGGTGTTGCCCAGTGGCAAGACCAGCCGCATCACCACCATCGACGGTCCGGAAGGCCAAGTCTCCGAAGCGTTTCCGCCCATGGCGGTCTCGATCAGTCTGGCTGATGACATCGACATCTCCCGCGGTGACCTGCTCGCCCGGCCACAGAACCAGCCGGCGGCCACCGACGAGTTCGACGCGATGGTGTGCTGGATGGCCGACGATGCAGCGCTCGAGCCCGGCCGGGACTACGTGATCAAACAGACCACCCGCACCACCAGGGCCAGGGTCACCGCCCTGGACTACCGCCTCGACGTGAACACCCTGCACCGCGACAAAGGCGCCACCGCCCTCAAGCTCAATGAACTCGGCCGTGTGAGCCTTCGCACCCAGGTGCCGCTCCTGCTCGACGAATACACCCGCAACGCCGCCACCGGATCGTTCATCCTCATCGACCCCGACACGAACGTCACCGTGGCAGCCGGCATGGTCCGCGACACCGCGCCGTCGGCGGGGCGTACCGCCTCGCCGAACACGGTGCGCCACCAGTCGCTGATCACCCACGACGACCGGCTGACCAAGGGTCGCACCGTGTGGTTCACCGGTCTGTCCGGCTCCGGCAAGTCCTCTGTTGCCGTCATCGTGGAGCAGTTGCTGCTCGAACACGGGCGTCCCACCTACATTCTCGACGGTGACAATCTGCGTCACGGTCTCAACGCCGACCTCGGTTTCTCGATGGCGGATCGGGCCGAGAACCTGCGCCGGCTGGCCCATGTCGCCACGCTGATGGCCGACGCCGGGCTGACGGTTCTGGTTCCCGCGATCAGTCCGTTGCAGGAGCACCGCGATCTGGCGCGCAGCGTGCACGGCGACGCCGGCATCGAGTTCTTCGAAGTCTTCGTCGACACCCCGCTGGAGGACTGCGAGCGGCGCGACCCCAAAGGTCTCTACGCCAAGGCCCGCCGCGGAGAGATCACCCACTTCACCGGCATCGACAGCCCGTACCAACGGCCGAGAAGGCCGGACCTGCGACTCACCCCCGAGTGCACCGCAGCTCAACTTGCCGCGCAGGTGGTCGGCCTGCTGGAATCGCGGGCGTGAACGACCACGAGTTGGCTGCCCACCTGGCCACCGAAGCGGGCCGGCTGCTGCTTGAGGTCCGCGCCGAGCTGTCAGACGCGCCGGCCGCCGACCGTAAAGCCCAGGGCGACAGACGGTCGCACAACTTTCTGATGGCGCAACTGGCGGCCTCCCGGCCCGCTGACGCCGTGCTGTCCGAGGAAGGTGTCGACAACCCGGTACGGCTGACTGCCGAGCGGGTGTGGATCGTCGACCCCCTCGACGGCACCCGGGAGTTCTCCGAACTCGACCGCGACGACTGGGCGGTACACGTGGCGCTATGGGAGCGCGGTGACCTGGTGGCGGGAGCGGTGGCCCTTCCCGGCCAGGGCCTCACGATCGCCACGCCGGAGGTGCGCGCGCCATCGGCGCACGCCGGCGCCCCGCGCATCCTGGTGTCGCGCACCCGTCCACCGGCCGCAGCCGTCCGGGTGCGTGACGCGCTTGGCGGAGATCTGGTCGAGATGGGTTCGGCAGGCGCCAAGGTGGCCGCCGTGGTGCAGGGGCGCGCCGAGGTCTACGTGCACGCGGGCGGCCAGTACGAGTGGGACTCGGCTGCGCCGGTTGCGGTGGCCCGGGCGGCCGGCCTGCACACCTCGCGGATCGACGGCACGCCGCTGCGCTACAACCGGGCCGATCCGCTCCTGCCCGACGTCGTGGTGTGTCAGCCGCAGTTTGCCGCCGCCGTTCTCGAGGCGCTCCAGTAGCTCCCACGCCCGGGTTCGAGGGCTTACCGACGCATCAATCCTGTGTCGGGTGTCTTTGCGGTGTGGTATCCGCCACATCTCCCCGGAAGTCGCTGGCTACGGGATGCTTCTCAGATAAATCTCAGCTATTGTTGAGGAAATCCTTCACCAAGAAAGGCGGTAGGCGCTGTGCCCGGCTGGATCGGACCCCTACTCACTACTGGAGTGGCCCTGTCCGTCGCTGCTGTCGTAGTGGCTAATCCGGTGATCCCGCCGCGCGCCGACCTGCAGATCCCAGCGGTGAAGTTGTCCGGCACCGGCGATGCCATGGACATGCTCGACAACGACTTCCTAAGTGCCATCGGCCCCGCTCAGACCGAGTCGTCCACCAATCCCTTCGCCGTGCTGAAAGACCTGATTTCGTCGCTGGCCGCTGATGCGACCTACCTGACCAAGAGCGCGATCGTCTCGGCATTCTTCGCCGGGGCCACCGCCGTCACCGACCCGAAGTTGACGGCCGCGTCCTACCCCCTCATCCCGCCGTCCGCCCTGACGGGCGGCCCGGTCGGTTGGCCGTCGCCCGTCGCGCCCACCGCGGCCGCCGAGCCGGTGACCGCTGAACAACTGCTCGCGGTGGCGGTGCTCCCGGCCGATCTTGTTCCTGCCGCCGCCGAGCTGGTCACGGCATTGATGGACGACGTCCACGGCTTGACCGACGGTGCGGTGGTGACGGCCGCGTTCGCTGCCGGCGCTCAGCTGGCGGCCGAAGGCGGGCAGGTCGTCGAAACCCTGCGCGGTCTGGTCGACCACGGTGTCGAGGCGGCGCTGACGGACGTCATCGCCGCGGTCGGCTCGGGCGACGCGCAGAACGCGATCATCAGTGGCATTCGCCGCGTCATCGAGCCGCCTTTGCCCGCAACGCCGTCGGCGGTGACGCCGTCCACCGAATCGCCCACCGCGTCGACCCCTGTCGACGAGCAGTCGTCCATCGGCTCGGGCCCCCCGGCCTCGCCCGTGCCGAGCGACGAACCCGTCGGCGCCGAACGGGTTCAGCTCCGGAAGTCGGCTTCCGACCCTGCCGTCGTCCTACCGCGTCCCGATGCCGGGCTCACCGATGCCGGGGTTTCCCTGCCCGGGGTCCTTCAGGATGGCATCGACACAGCCGCCCATCCCCGCTTCCCGGCCCGGCCGGGTCCGGTGAACGACGCGTTCACCGACGCCCGGAATCAGGCCCACGGCATACTTCGCAATGCTGCCGACGCTGTGCGCAAGGCTGCCGATCACGCCGCGAAGGCGGTCTCTGCTCCGACTGGCGATTAACGAACCGATCTGGTGGCAGAATCCGCGGAATGCGGATGTCGGCGAAAGCGGAGTATGCGGTTCGCGCAATGACTCAGCTGGCGTCGGTCCCGGTCGGTGTTCTGGTCAAGACCGAGGAACTCGCCAAATCGCAGGGCATTCCGGCTCAATTCCTCGTCGACATCCTCTCCGACTTGCGCGCCGATCGGCTGGTGCGCAGCCACCGGGGACGGGACGGCGGCTACGAACTGGCCCGGCCCGCCGCGGAGATCAGCATCGCCGACGTGTTGCGCTGTATTGACGGGCCGCTGGCCAGCGTGCGCGACATCGGGCTGGGAGACCTGCCCTATTCCGGGCCGACTGCCGCACTGACCGACGTCTGGCGGGCGCTGCGTGCCAGCATGCGTTCGGTTCTGGAGGAGACCACACTGGCCGACGTGGCGTTGGGGGCGCTGCCCGCCAATGTCGACCGGATGGCGCGGGAGTACCTCACCCAGGAAGACCGGCGGGGGCGACGCAGTGGCTGAACGGCGGGGGGCTGACGCTCCGATCGAACGGCTCGGAAACATCGGGCCGAACTGGTTCGCATCTGTGATGGGTACCGGAATCGTGGCCAACGCCGGCGCAACGTTGCCGGTGAATGTGCCTGGCATGCATCTCTTTACGCGGACGGTGTGGGTCGTCGCCGCGGTGCTGCTGGCTTGGCTGGTCGCGGTTGTCGGCGGCCACTGGATTCGCCACCCGACGGTCGCCCGCCGCCACGCCCGCAACCCGCAGATGGCCCACTTCTACGGAGCCGCACCGATGGCCCTGCTCACGGTCGGGACAGGCGCGCTCCTGGTGGGGGGCGGCGTGATCGGGGAGCAGGCCGCCGTCACCCTCGGTTGGGTGCTGTGGGTGGCCGGCACGATCGGGGGGCTGTTCACCGCGGTGAGTATCCCGTTCCTGATGTTCACCCAGCATGACGTCGAACCGGATGCTGCTTTCGGCGGTTGGCTCATGCCGATCGTCCCGCCCATGGTGGCCGCGGCGGCGGGTTCATTACTGATCCCGCACACGCCGCCCGGGGCGGCTCGACAGACCCTGCTCTACGGGTGTTGGGCGATGTTCGGGCTGTCCCTGGTCGCGGCATTCATCATCATCTCGATGATCTGGAGCCGGCTGGTGCTCTACGGCACATCGGGCACCGCCCGGGTTCCCACGCTGTGGATCGTGCTGGGCCCGGTCGGCCAATCCATCACCGCCGCAGGGCTTCTGGGCACCCAGGCGGCACTGGCCGTCGACCCACCGATCGCCGGAGCGATGAACACCTTCGCGATTCTCTACGGCGTCCCGGTCTGGGGCTTTGCCGTGCTGTGGATCGCCTTGGCCACCTCGCTGACGGTGCGGACGATGCGGCGCGGGATGCCGTTCGCGTTGACCTGGTGGAGCCTGACCTTCCCGGTCGGCACGTTTGTCACCGGCACCACCCAGCTGGCGGCCCACACCGGGCTGCCGGCCTTCCGGGTTGCCGCCGTGCTCGCCTACGCAGGACTGCTGGGAACCTGGCTGCTGGTCGCGGTCCGCACGACGCGCGGCACCCTGCGCGGCACGCTGCTTGCGCCCCCGCCGAACACCGGGCCGGTCCGCGCCCGCAAAGACCCGGCCCGGTAGCTGCCCGCACCCCGGCCCGGCGTGCCAGAATCGCGGTCGTGCAGATAGGCATGACCATGCCGGTGATGGAACCCGACCTCGATGCGGACACCCTCCGGCGATGGGCACAGCAGATCGACGAGGGGCCCTTCTCGTCGCTGTGCTGGGGCGAGCGCATCGCCTTCGACAACCCGGAGGCAATCGCGCTCCTCGGGGCGCTGTCGGCCTGGACCGAGCGGGTGCCGCTGGTCACCACCGTCGTGGTTCCCCAGTTGCACGACCCGGTGCTGCTGGCCAAGTCGCTGGCCACCGGCGACATGCTCAGCGGTGGCCGGCTGACGGTGGGAATCGGCGTCGGGGGACGCCACGAGGACTACCTCGCCGTTGGCGCCGATCCGTCGACGCAGACCATGCGCGAGATGGCCCACCGGGTCGCGGTCATGAAGAAGGTCTGGGCGGGGGAGAAGCTCACCGATTCTGTGCTGCCCGTCGGACCCACGCCGGTGCAACCCGGCGGACCCCGACTGCTGGTCGGAACCATCGGACCCAAGACGCTGCGCAGTGCCGCCAGGTGGGCCGACGGCCTGGCGGGCATCACCCTGGACCTCGACGCCGCCAAGCAGAACGAGCTTTTCGACGTCGGTCGGACGGCGTGGGCGCAGGCCGGCAAGCCACCGCCGCACCTGGCCACCTCGTTCTGGTTCGCCCTCGGCGATCCTGCTGATGCCCGCGCTCAGATACACCGGCACCTGCGGCACTCCATGAACTGGATTCCCACCGAGATCGTCGACGCGATGGCGCCGGCGACCGGCTTCGCCGGAACAGAGGACCGGTTGGCCGAGGTGCTGCGGGCCTTGGCAGCCGTCGGAACCAGCGAGGTGCAGCTGATCCCGACAAGTTCAGACCTGGACCAATTGCGGCGGGCTGCCGACGTTGCCTCCGACTTCGCTTCCGACACAGAGGGACTCCCATGAGCTTCGGCAACTATCAGCTTGAGATCTACCTGCAGGGCCTGACCGGTGTGCTGCCGACGCTGCCGATGTCCTTCGACGAGCTCGAGTCTCGGGCCCAACATGCCCTGTCACCGTCGGTCTGGTCCTATGTCGCCGGCGGCGCCGGCGACGAACTGACCCAGCGCACCAACGCCACCGCGTTCAACAACTGGGGACTGATCCCACGGATGCTCGTCGGCGCCACCGAACGGGACCTTTCGGTGGAACTGTGGGGACAACGTTGGCCCGCACCGGTTTTCATGGCGCCCATCGGGGTGATCGGGCTGTGCACCACCGACCGCCACGGCGACCTTGCCGCCGCCCGCGCCGCCGCGCGCACCGGCGTGCCGATGTGCGTGTCCACCCTGACGATGGATCCTCTCGAGGACGTCGCGGCCGAATTCGGCGACACCCCAGGCTTTTTCCAGCTGTACACCCCGACCGACCGCGAACTCGCCGAAAGTCTGGTGCATCGTGCCGAGGCGGCCGGTTACGCCGGCATCGTGGTGACATTGGACACCTGGATACCCGGCTGGCGCCCGCGTGACCTGGCAGGCGCGAACTTTCCGCAGCTGCGCGGGCTGTGTCTGGCCAACTACATCAGCGACCCGCATTTCCGGGCCAAGGTCGACGCCGACATCGACGCCGACCCGCGCAACGCCGTCATGCACTGGGTCAGCATCTTCGGAAACTCGTTGACCTGGAACGACCTGCCGTGGCTGCGGTCGCTGACCGACCTGCCGCTGATCCTCAAGGGCATCTGCCATCCTGACGATGCCCGCCGGGCCGTCGACGCCGGCGTGGACGGCATCTACTGCTCCAACCATGGTGGGCGCCAAGCCAACGGCGGACTGCCGGCCATCGACTGCCTGCCTGATGTGGTGGCCGCCGCCGGCGATGTGCCGGTGCTGTTCGACTCCGGAATTCGTTCCGGTGCCGACGTGGTGAAAGCGCTGGCGCTCGGGGCAACCGCGGTGGGCATCGGCCGCCCGTATGCGTACGGCGCCGCGCTGGCCGGCACTGATGGCATCGTCCACGTGCTGCGCTCGATCCTGGCCGAGGCTGACCTGATCATGGCCATCGACGGTTACCCGACGCTGGCCGATCTGACCCCCGAAGCGCTGCGCCCCGTGCGACAGTAGGGCCATGTCGCAACCCTCGACTCAGGTCAGCCGCCTCGCGGAGAAGCAGAACACCTCGCGGACACGTCTCGACGAACTGCTCGACGCCACCCCGCTGGCCACCATCGCGCTGATCCGCGACGGGCACCCCGTGATCTTCCCGGTCGGCTGTGCGCGCATCGACGACGAACTCGTCATCCACGGCTCGACCGGCTCGCCGTGGCTGCGTCAGCTGGCCGACGGTGCGGCGGCGGCCGTATCAGTCACCGCACTTGACGGAGTTCTCTTGGCGCGCAGTGGTTTCGAGTCGTCGTTCCAATTCCGCAGCGCGGTACTGTTCGGGACGTTCGCGCCGGTGCCCGACGAGGAAAAAGTCGGCTACCTGGAAACGTTGACCGACACCTTCATTCCCGGCCGGGTGGCCGAGCTGAGGCCCAGCAACCGCAGGGAACTCGCCGCCACCCTGGTGCTGCGGTTGCCGATCAAGACAGACAACTGGTCGTTGAAGATCGGCGACGGCTGGCCGGAGGACCCCGATGAGGACGTTGCTGCCGGCGGGTGGGCCGGGGTGGTGCCGATCACCACCACCTACGGGCGACCGGTGCGCGCGCCCGACTGCGACGAGACGATCCCGGTGCCGGCCTCGGTGCAGGCGATGTCGGGAGAGGTGGCCAACCGGCGCCGCCGAGCGAACCGCTAGACGTTGCGATCGATCCGCGGCCGGGCGAGCAGCACGACGACGGGGATTGCAATCCAGCCGAGTATCACCCACGGCAGCACCGCATAAGCACCCGGCTGAACCGGAAACACGTTGACCCACAGGGTGAAGACGATCGCCACGGCTGCAACGATCGGGATCACCAGGTGGAGTCGGCCAGCGCCTGCCCGCAGCACCGACGATCCCGCGCTGAGGCTGACGAGCAGGTAGGCCAGCAGAATCGCGAGTGCGGCCAGGGTGGAGGCCCAGAAGAACGAGTCAGCGGCCGACGCGCCGAACATCTGCCGCATCGCTTCGTAGCCGATCACGCCCGCGATCAGGATGAGCAGGGCGGCGTTTCGCGGTGTGCCGGTTGCGTTCTCGATCCTCCCGAGCGCGCTGGTCGGTGCGACATCACGCAACAGGGTGAACAGGATCCGTGAACCCGCCGCGATCGCGGCCAGTCCGGCGCCCAGGGCCGAGAGCATCGCGAAGATGTCGAAGACATCGCCGATGCCGCGCCCCGCGTACTCGCCCGCAAGGTCCCCGAGCAACGAGGTCGATGCGGCGAAACGCGTCATGTCGGCGGTGCTGAGCCCGAAACCCAGTACCTCCGCTGCGCTGATGACCGTGCATGCGATGCCCACGGTCAGCACGGTCAAGATCAGGACGCGGGGGATGGTGCGGGCGGCCTGGGCGACCTCGTCGCCAAGGGTGGCCGAGGTCTCGAAGCCCGAGTACGTGAGAAACCCGAACCCCAGTCCAAGGGCGATCGCGTAAAGACCGACGTGGTCGGGAAGCACGAATACCATCCGGATGCGGGGATCGCCGAGGGGCCCGTGGCCTTCAAACACCTTCCCGAGCACCACGGCCGAGAGGCCGAGCATCGCCAGGATCGAGACGCCCTCGAGTGCCACCAGCGCACGGCCGGTGGACCGCAGCGACGTGACGCAGAGCAGACCGATGACCACCGCGCCGATCAGTGAGATCACGTCCGGTGAGAGCTGGGGGGCCGCGGGAAAGCGGGCGACGATGTTAGATCCGAATAACCCGAAGCCGGACACGGCGATCATGACGAACGAAAGGTAGGCACCCAGCGTTATCCAGCCGGCGACGAGGCCGGCACGGGAACCGAACGTGGCACCGACGTAGGTGTAGACCGAGCCGGTACCGGGGTACCGCCGGGCCAGGTGGG
>JBAXUD010000349.1:0-3933 GCA_037129875.1 Mycobacteriaceae bacterium | reverse complement strand
CCTTGTGGATGCGGGTTTCGGCGATGCCAAGATCTCGGTGGTCGCCACCCGCCACAACATCGGCCAACTCGATGACTTCAAGGTGCTGGCGGATCGGTACGGCGCGACGCTGCGCATCACCAGGCTGCGCCCGTCCGGCCGCGGTGCCGACGTCTGGGACGAGTTGCACCCGACCGCCGCCCAGCAGGTGCAGTTATACGACTGGCTGGTCGCCCACGGCGACGGGGTGCTCACCGGCGACTCCTTCTTCCACCTTTCCGGGCTCGGCGAGCCCGGCGCGCTGGCCGGGCTGAACATGTGCGGCGCCGGCCGGGTGGTGTGCCTGATCGACCCGGTCGGTGACGTCTACGCCTGCCCGTTCGCCATCCATGACCGCTTCCTGGCCGGAAATGTCCTGTCCGACGCCGTCGATGGGTCCGCAGGCTTCGACAACGTGTGGAAGAACTCGGCGCTGTTCACCGAGTTGCGCGAGCCGCAGTCCGCCGGAGCGTGCGGAAGCTGCGGCCACTACGACGCCTGCCGCGGCGGCTGTATGGCGGCGAAATTCTTCACCGGCCTTCCCCTGGACGGCCCGGACCCGGAATGTGTTGTGGGACATGGCGTGCCGGCACTGGCTGCCGACCGGGACAAGCCCCGGCCCCGCGTCGACCACTCCCGCACCGTCATGCTCACCCTCTCCCGGCCGCCCGAACGACCCTGCAACGAAAGCCCGATTTAGTCATGGCACGTGATACCTGGTTCGAGACCGTCGCCGTCGCGCAGGAGCGGGCGAAGAAGCGGCTGCCGAAGGGCGTCTACTCCGCCCTGCTGGCCGGCAGCGAGAAGGGTCTTACCTACTCCGACAATGTCGAGGCATTCGCCGAACTCGGTTTCGCGCCCCATGTCATCGGGGCCACCGAGAAGCGTGATCTGGCCACCACCGTGATGGGCCAGGACATCTCGATGCCGGTCGTCATCTCGCCGACCGGAGTGCAGGCGGTCAACCCCGAGGGCGAGGTGGCCGTTGCGCGAGCCGCTGCGGCCCGCGGAACCGCGATGGGACTGTCGTCGTTCGCCAGCAAGCCCATCGAAGAGGTGATCGCCGCCAACCCGAAGACCTTCTTCCAGATCTACTGGCTGGGCGGCCGCGACGCGATTGCGCAGCGGGCCGAGCGGGCCCGGGCAGCCGGAGCGCTCGGGCTCATCGTCACCACCGACTGGAGCTTCTCGCACGGCCGGGACTGGGGCAGTCCGAAGATCCCGGAGAAGATGGACTACCGCACCGCGATCAAGATGTCGCCGCAGGGCATCGTCCGGCCCCGGTGGTTTCTGGAATGGGCCAAGACGCTGAAGCCCCCCGGCCTGACCGCGCCCAACCAGGGAGCCCGCGGTGAGGCCGGTCCGCCGTTCTTCGCCGCCTACGGCGAGTGGATGGGTACCCCGCCGCCCACCTGGGAGGACATCGCCTGGCTGCGTGAGGTGTGGGGCGGTCCGTTCATGCTCAAAGGCGTGATGCGCGTCGATGACGCCAAACGTGCTGTGGACGCCGGCGTTTCGGCCATCTCGGTGTCCAACCACGGCGGCAACAACCTCGACGGCACCCCCGCCACCATCCGGGCGCTGCCGGGGATCGCAGAGGCCGTCGGCGATCAGATCGAGGTGCTGCTCGACGGCGGTGTTCGCCGCGGCACCGACGTGGTGAAGGCACTGGCACTCGGAGCGCGTGCGGTGATGATCGGCCGGGCCTACCTGTGGGGTCTGGCCGCTGCCGGTCAGGCCGGTGTGGAGAACGTGCTCGATATCCTCAGCGGCGGTATCGAATCCGCGCTGCGGGGCCTGGGTAAGTCCTCGGTGCACGACCTGACCCGCGACGACATTCTGGTGCCCCCCGGGTTCACCCGTGGCCTCGGCGAGGTGGGCCGGGCGGGCTGATGCCCAACCATCGCGCCGAGACGTCCCACTCGGAGTTGGGGGAGTGCACGTCCGGTGAGTTGTCCGGCCCTGCGCCGACGCTGATCGTTCCGGTGGGCTCGACTGAGCAGCACGGTCCCCACCTGCCGTTGGATACCGACACCCGCATCGCGACCGCCGTTGCCCACGGCGTCGCGGAGCAGCTCTGTCATCTGCTGGCTCCGGCCATCGCCTACGGCGCCTCGGGGGAGCATCAGGACTTCCCCGGGACGGTGTCGATCGGCACCGCCGCCCTGACGGCCGTGCTCGTCGAGTACGGACGGTCGGCATGCGAGTGGGCGAGCCGGCTGGTGTTCGTCAACGGGCACGGCGGTAACACCGACGCCTTGCGGGCGGCCGCCGCGACCCTGCGGGCCGAGGGGCGCGACGCGGCGTGGTGCAGCGGCTGGGCGGCCGGCGGTGATGCCCATGCCGGACACACCGAAACATCTCTGCTGCTTCACCTTTCACCGCACTCGGTCCGAAGTGACCGGTGGGTGTCCGGCAACGTCAGGCCGTTGGCTGAGCTCCTGCCGACCCTGCGCCGCGACGGGGTCGGCGCCGTCAGCCCTTCGGGGGTGCTGGGAGACCCGACCACCGCCTCTGCGGCGGCCGGGGCCCAGCTATTCGACGACATGGTCGCCGATTGCGTGCGGCGGGTGCGGCAGTGGAACCCGGACCGAAACGGGATGCTCACACCGACCCCCGGTCTCGCCCGTTGACGGCCGACGTCCTCATCGTCGGCGCCGGAAGCGCCGGATCGATTCTGGCCGAACGGCTCTCGGCTGATCCCGCTCGGCGGGTGACCGTCATCGAGGCAGGGCCGGCCCGCAGTGTCCCGGCGGTCCGCGCGCTGACCGACGATGCGACGATTCTCCCGATCGGCCCGCGCAGCCCGGTGGTCCAGCGGTTCGGCACGCAACTCACCGAGGACGACGCACACCCGGCGCAGATCGTGCGCGGCGCCTGCCTGGGCGGCTCCGGAGCGGTCAACGGCGGCTACTTCTGCCGGGCCCAACCGGCCGACTTCGACGATGCCCCACCCGGTTGGTCGTGGGCCGACGTCGAACCGCACTACCGCGCCGTCGCGACCGATCTGGACTTTCCCGACCCGCGTGGCGGCGGTCCCATCCTTGTTCGCCGGGCGGACGCGATGCGCGGCGGCACAGCCGCTTTCGTCACCGCGGCCGGCGCGGCCGGGTTCGGCTGGCTTCCCGACCTCAATGCCGCCGGCGCCGAGGCCGGTGTGGGGGCGGTACCGCTGAACATCGCCGGCGGAGTGCGGGTCGGCCCGGGCGCGGCGTTCCTCGAGCCGGCGCTGGGCCGGCCGAATCTCACCGTGCTGACCGATGTGCGGGTGACCCGGGTCCGAACCGCCGCCGGCCGGGCCGTCGGCGTCGAGGCGGTCGGTCGGGACGGCCCGATCCACCTCGAGGCCGATACGGTGATCCTGTCGGCCGGCGCGGTGGTTTCGGCGCAGCTTCTCCTGCTGTCCGGGATCGGGCCGGCGCAGGACTTGGCGCGGCTGGATATCCCGGTGGTGGCTGATCTGCCTGTGGGACAGCGGTTCTCGGATCACCCGGAGTGGGTGATGAGTACCCGGTGGCCCTCAGTCGATCACCGCCCGGTTCTGGAAGCCGTGCTGGTGACCGATGGACTCGAGGTGCGTCCCTATACCTGCGGCTTCGCGGCCATGACCGGTCAGTCCGGCGGCGGCCGCCCCGATATCGGCGTCGTTCTCACCCGCCCGCGCTCGCGCGGCCGTCTGACGTGCGTGTCCGCCGACCCGGACATCGCGCCGCGCATCGAGCACCGTTACGACAGCCACCCCGACGATGTATCCGACCTCCGCAGCGGTTGCGAGCTGGTCGCCGAGATCGTCAGGTGCGCAACAACACTCGGTGAACCACGATGGTCGACGTCGCAGCACCTGTGCGGCACCGCACCGATGGGCACCGGCGGTGATTCCGTTGTCGACCCGCTGTGCCGGGTCCATGGAGTCGA
>JBAXUD010000348.1:0-3938 GCA_037129875.1 Mycobacteriaceae bacterium | reverse complement strand
CGAGGAACGCCGCGGCCGCCTGCGCGGGTCCGGCCTGACGCGGCGTACAGGCCGAAATCAGGCCCGTCACCGTCACCGCAGCCACCAACAAGCCTGTGACTCGTGTTGTTGCTGAGGTAAAAGTTGCCATTGAGGCAAATGTTATGAGCCTGTGACCCCGAATCGACGGAGGCGCACCGGCGCTCAGTCCAGCAGCACGGTGGCGAAGGTGCCCACCTCGCGGAAGCCGGCGCGGGCATACGCCGCCCGCGCGACGGTGTTGTAGCTGTTCACGTACAAACTGGCGGTCCGCCCGCCGCCCACCACGGCGGTGGCCACCGCGGCGGTGCCTGCCGTGCCGAGACCGCGGCCGCGCCAATCGGGATGAACCCACACCCCCTGGATCTGCCCGACCGCCGGGGACTGCGAGCCGATCTCGGCCTTGAACACCACCTGGCCGCGCTCGAACCGGGCGAATGCGCGGCCGGCGGCGATCAGATTCGCGACCCGGCGCCGGTAGCCGCGTCCGCCGTCGCCGGCGCGCGGGTCGATACCGACCTCACCGATGAACATGTCGACGGCGGCCACCAGATAGGTGTCGAGTTCGTCGACCCGCACCCGCCGCACGCCGGGATCGACCACGCAGCATGGCCGCGAGCGCAGCGCCATCAGCGGCTGGCGGGCCCGCACATCTCGCGCCGGACCCCAGCCGCGTTCCAGCCGTTCCCACATCGACAACACCAGATCCGCGCGGCCGACCAGTGAGGAACACCGCCGCGCCGAGCTGAGCGCCTGCTCGGCGAACGCCTTCATATCGGCCGGACCACCGCGCAGCGGAATGAGATTGGCGCCGGCATAACACAGTGAATCCTCCGCGCACCGGCGCGTCCACAACTCGCCGCCGATGGCGGCCGGATCGACGCCGTGATCGGCGACCCGGGCGGCCACCATGCATCCGCCCACCGGATCGTCGGCCAGTACCCGAGCCACGGCCGCCGAATCCCGCACCACCGTCACCCGTCGTCCCTCGACGGGCCGGAACAGGGACGGAGCCGACATGGTGCTCTTTCTGCGGAGGGTTGCTCCTTCAGCTTACGGTGACCACCGGCGAACCACCGTCAGACGCGTCGGAGCCGCGGAGGTCCTCTGCGAGTCGCAACGCCTCTTCGATCAGCGTCTCGACGATCATGGCCTCCGGCACGGTCTTGATCACCTCGCCCTTGACGAAGATCTGTCCCTTGCCGTTGCCCGATGCCACACCGAGGTCGGCTTCGCGGGCCTCGCCCGGCCCGTTGACGACGCACCCCATGACCGCCACCCGCAGTGGAACATCGAGGCCTTCGAGGCCGGCACTGACCGCATTGGCCAGGGTGTAGACGTCGACCTGGGCCCGCCCGCAGGACGGGCAGGACACGATCTCCAGCCCGCGCGGGCGCAGGTTCAGCGACTCCAGGATCTGGTTGCCGACCTTGACCTCTTCGACCGGCGGGGCCGACAGCGACACCCGGATGGTGTCCCCGATCCCCCGGCTCAGCAGTGCACCGAAGGCGACGGCCGACTTGATGGTGCCCTGGAATGCCGGACCGGCTTCGGTGACGCCGAGATGCAATGGGTAGTCGCATTTTTCGGCCAGCAGTTCATAGGCGGCCACCATGATGACGGGATCGTTGTGCTTGACGCTGATCTTGATGTTGCCGAAGCCGTGCTCCTCGAACAGCGAGGCCTCCCACAGCGCCGACTCGACGAGCGCCTCGGGGGTTGCCTTGCCGTACTTCTCCAGGAAGCGCTTGTCCAGGGATCCGGCGTTGACACCGATGCGGATCGGAATGCCCGCCGCCCCGGCGGCTTTCGCAACCTCGCCGACCCGGCCGTCGAATTCCTTGATATTGCCGGGGTTCACCCGCACCGCCGCGCAGCCGGCGTCGATGGCGGCGAAGATGTACTTCGGCTGGAAGTGGATGTCGGCGATCACCGGGATATTGCTGTGCCGGGCGATTTCGGCGAGCGCGTCGGCATCCTCCTGCCGGGGGCAGGCCACCCGGACGATGTTGCATCCGGCGGCGGTCAGTTCGGCGATCTGCTGCAGTGTGGCGTTGACGTCGTGGGTCTTGGTGGTGCACATCGACTGCACCGAAATCGGGTAGTCGCTGCCTACGCCGACGTCGCGGACCATGAGTTGCCGGGTCTTGCGGCGTGGCGCGAGGACCGGCGGTGGAGCCGGGGGCATGCCCAGGCCGATGGATGTCGACATGCGAATCTCCTACTGGAACAAGCGGATTGGGTTCACCAAGTCGGCGGTGACGGTCAGCGCCATGTAGCCGACCACCACGAAGAGGATCACATAGGTGGCCGGCATCAACTTGCCGTAGTCCACCGGACCGGCGGGCATCAGGCCACGGGCAGCGCGGAAGATGTTGCGCAGCTTCTCGTAGACCGCGACGGCGATGTGCCCACCGTCGAACGGCAGCAGCGGGACCAGGTTGATGGCGCCCAGCACGAAATTGAGCTGAGCCAGGAAGAACCAGAACGCCACCCACACACCGTGGTCGACGGTGTCGCCGCCGATGATGCTGGCGCCGACGATGCTGATCGGCGTCTCCGGGTCGCGTTCGCCGCCGCCGATGGCGTGCACCAGTGCGCCCACCTTGCTCGGGATGGCCGCCAGCGATTTTCCGATCTCCACCGCGAGGTCGCCGGTGAAGGTGAACGTCGCAGGAACCGCCGTCAGCGGGTTGTACCGGGTCGGCCCGAATTGCGCGGCGACGATGCCGATGGCGCCGACGTCCGACGGGCCGGTCGCATCGCCCCCTCCGGACGGCGCAACCCAGCGCTTGGTGGTGCTGACGTCGACCACCGTGCTGACCGTCGTCGTGGCTCCGTCGACGGTGCGCTCGACCACGAACGGGGTGGGCCCGCTCGCCTTCTGCACCGCCGCCACCATCTCCTCGAAAGTCTTGACCTCGGTGGGCCCGACCTTGATCACCACGTCGCCGGATCTGATGCCGGCGGCCGATGCAGGACCCGACCCCGAGCAGGTTCCGAGTTCACCCTTGGTGACTTCGGGCTTGACGCAGGTGGTTTCGCCGACGACCGCGGTGGTCGGCGGATGCAGATTGGGCAGGCCCCACACCACGGCGATGGCGTAGACGAGCACCAGCCCGATGATGAAGTTCATCGCGGGGCCGGCGAACAGCACCGCGACCCGCTTCCAGGTCTTCTGCTTGTACATCGCGTACGGCTCGTCCTCCGGGCGCAGGTCTTCCACCGCGGTCATGCCGGCGATATCGCAGAAGCCGCCCAGCGGAATCGCTTTGAGGCCGTATTCGGTGGAGCCCAGCCGGTTGGGACGATTGGTCGACCACACCGTCGGCCCGAAGCCGACGAAGTAGCGGCGCACCTTCATGCCGGTGGCACGGGCGACCCACATATGGCCACATTCGTGCAGCGCCACCGATACCAGGATGGCCAATGCGAACAACGCGATACCGATACCGAACATCATCGGGACGACGAGACCTCCTGTGCGGCGACATCCAGCGCGTCGCGGGCGCGTTGCCGGGCCCATCGCTGGGCGTCGAGTACGTCTTCCACGGTAGCCGGTTCGGCAACCCACTGACCCGCGCCGCTCAGGACGTCAGCGATTGTTTCCACGATCGACGGGAACCGGATGCGCCCGGCCAGGAAGGCGGCGGCGGCCTCCTCGTTGGCGGCGTTGTACACCGCGGTCATGCATCCACCCGCTTTACCGGCATGCCTGGCGAGGTCCACCGCGGGGAATACAGCCGCATCCAGCGGCTCGAATTCCCAGGTCGAGGCGGTGCTGAAGTCGCAGGCAGCGGCGGAGCCGGCCACCCGCGCCGGCCAGCCCAGCGCCAGCGAGATCGGCAACTTCATATCGGGCGGACTGGCCTGGGCGATGGTGGAGCCGTCGGTGAAGGTCACCATCGAGTGCACGATCG
>JBAXUD010000347.1:0-3939 GCA_037129875.1 Mycobacteriaceae bacterium | reverse complement strand
GGCCTACCCCGTGAGGACGTCCTCAACCTCAATGGAGATGAGCTTAGGCAGCTTCGATCTTCCCTCATTAACGCCACTTCAGATCTCGAAGACTGGCAGGGGATTATCAAGCTGCAGGACGACTGGGTTCAGCGACTCACCAGCCCAAGAGAGTTTGAGGTGCCATTTCTTCGCGAGCGGCAGGTGGTTGCTGGGACATGCATTGGACTAGCCGCGCTCCGAAATCTCGAGCAGATTCCATTCGACCTCTGCATCTTCGACGAAGCTTCCAAAGCAACAGCCACTGAATCTCTCGTGCCGATGGTTCGAGCTCGCCGATGGGTCATGGTCGGAGATGATCGCCAGCTCGCCGCCGACGGCGACGGTGTCGTCCTCTTTGGCGACGATCTTGCTCAGCACGCCCGATGCCGGTGCCGGGATCTCGGTGTCGACTTTGTCGGTGGAGACCTCCAGTAATGGCTCGTCCACCTGGACGGTGTCGCCCTCTTGCTTCAACCAGCGGGTGACGGTGCCTTCGGTGACGCTCTCTCCGAGAGCGGGCATCTGGACGGAGACGGCCATGTGTTCTGACTCCTATAGTCGGTCGACGTCTGGCTTACCACACCTGCGCGTGTCAATCCTGTCATTCCCGGCGGCGTCCCGGCGGCGAAGGCGCGTGTTGATTTCCATATCCTCTCGATCTTCTCGGCCGCCGCTCGCGAAGGCCGTCCTGGCACGCCAGGCCTGGAGCCGGCGCGTTGGGCCAATGGCACGCGGCGGCTCATCCCCTATCGACGAACCCGAACGGTCTGCGAAGTATAGAAAAGCGCCTGCTTTTCGACGGCAGGTTTGTCCGAGAGGTAACGGCATTCGCGCAAGCGATAATCGACGCATGCCGACCCGCTTCATCGCCGCCCACGACGGAACCCAACTCGCCGTCTACGGGGAGGGCAACCCCGACGGCCCGACGATCGTCCTGGTGCACGGCTGGCCCGATTCCCATGTCGTGTGGGACGGCGTGGTGGCTCTGCTGGCCGATTCCCACCGGATCATCCGGTACGACAACCGGGGGGCCGGCGCGTCGGCGGTTCCCGCGCAGGTGCCGGCTTACACCGTGGCGATGCTCGCCGACGACTTCGAAGCCGTCGTCGCCGCGGTGTCGCCGGACTCACCCGTGCACGTGGTCGGCCACGACTGGGGCGCCGCGACGGTATGGGAGTACGTCACCCGGCCGGAGGCGGTCGAGCGCGTCGCCTCCTACACCTCCATCTCCGGTCCGGATACGGGACATCTGAGCCGCTATATCCGTGAGGGCCTTTCCCGCCCGCACCGGCCGCGGCGGTTCACTCGCGCGGTGGCGCAGGCGGCCCACTTCAGCTACATGATCGGCTTCTCGATCCCGGTGCTGACCCCCGCTGCGATGCGCACCTTCGGTGCCCGCTGGCTCAACCGATACGTGATCACCCCGGGCATCCCGACACAGCAGCGCCACCAGGGCTCCACCTTCGTCTCCGACGCCACCAACGGCCTGAAGATCTACCGCGCCAACTTCTTTCCCGCGCTTCTCGGCGCGCTGAGCGACCGGCGCGTCGAGGTCCCGGTGCAGCTGCTGGTCAACACCGAGGACGTATTCGTGCGTCCCTACGTCTACGACGACACTGAGCGCTGGGTGTCGCGGCTATGGCGGCGAGACATCCGGGCCGGGCACTGGTCGCCGATGTCGCATCCGCAGGCCGTCGCCGCTGCCGTCGCCGAACTGGTCAGCCACCTCGACGGCGCCCGGCCCAGCCGGGCCTTGCTGCGTGCGCTGGTCGGGCGGCCGCGAAAAGAGTTCGGCGACAAACTCGTTGCCGTCACCGGGGCGGGCAGCGGCATCGGCCGGGCCACCGCGATGGCGTTCGCAGCCGCGGGCGCCGAGGTGGTGGTCAGCGACATCGACGGGGCGGCCGCCGCCGAGACCGCCGCCGCAATCAACGGTTCGGGGGGCGTGGCCCACCCGTACGTGGTCGACGTCGCCGACGCCGACGCTGTGGAGCGCTACGCCGATCAGGTATGCGCCGAGCACGGTGTCCCCGACATCGTCGTCAACAACGCCGGGATCGGCGTGGCGGGCTCGTTCCTGGACACCCCGGCCGAGGAGTTCGACCGGGTGCTCGACGTCAACCTCGGCGGGGTCGTCAACTGCTGCCGCTCGTTCGCGAGCCGCCTGGTGGCGCGGGGGGCCGGCGGGCACGTGGTCAACGTCGCCTCGATGGCGGCCTATGCACCACTGAGCTCGCTGAGTGCCTACTGCACCTCCAAGGCGGCGGTGTACATGTTCTCCGACTGCCTGCGCGCCGAACTCGACGCCGCCGGAATCGGATTGACCACGATCTGCCCCGGGCTGATCAACACCAACATCGTCTCGGCCACCGGCTTCCACGCGCCGGTGGGCCATCAGTCGAAGGTGCCGGCCCGCCGCGCGCAATTGGAGCGGATGTTCGATATGCGACGGTACGGACCCGAGAAGGTCGCCGCCGCGATCCTGTCGTCGGTCCGGAAGAACAAGGCCGTCCGCCCGGTCGCACCGGAGGCCTACCTGCTCTACGGCACCTCCCGGCTGCTGCCACAGGTGCTGCGCAGCACGGCGCGCGGGAGAGTCGTCTAACCGCAGGCCAACTCGCCAAAAGTCCTCCGGTGGGAGCGGACTGGTGGTCTGATGGCCGACGTGCACTGGTTCGCCGAAAGCCCCCTGTTGACACTGTTCGTCTGCATCGGTCTGGGCAGCGTGTTCGGCCGCATCAAGTTCGGACCTGTCTCCTTCGGCCCGGCCGGCGCGCTGTTCGTCGCCCTGGCCCTCTCAGCACTCGAGCCCAAAGCCGCACTGCCCCCGATCATCACGACCTTGTCGCTGTGCGTGTTCTGCTACATGGTGGGCATCGCCGCCGGGCCGGCGTTCATCGGTGCGATCCGCACCGGCTGGCGCCCCGTGGTGGTCTCACTGCTGGCCGTCCTCGCCATGGCCGGCTCGGGTCTGTTCGTCGGCAGGGCACTCGGATTCGACACCGGAACCATCGCCGGGGCCTTCTCCGGCGCGGGCACCGCCACCGCGGCGCTCGGCGCGGTCCAACAGCAACTTGCCGCCGGTGGCGACATCCCGCCGCAACCGGCCATCGGCTACGCCGTGGCCTATCCGATCACGGTGCTGCTCTGCATTCTGGCGTGCACGTATCTGATCGGTGCGGGCAAGCGCAAGCCGACCGCCGAGGATCGGGAGAAGTTGTCGCCGATCGTGATCCGGACCGTGGAGCTTTCCCGCGACCCCGGTCTGAACGTGCACGCTCTGGAGGAGCGCTACGGCGCGGTGGTGTCCCGGCTCACCCGTCGCGGACAGACGGTGGTGGCCCATGCCTCCGAGGACCTGGTGCCCGGGGACCTGCTCACCGTGACCGCCCGCGAGGACGTCAGCGAGAAGCTCATCGCCGATCTGGGCCGGCTGGCGCCGCAGGAGCCGTGGCTGGACCGCTCCAACATCGACTTCCGCCGCATCTCGCTGTCCAACCCGGCCTACGTCGGCCGCGAGTTGCACGACCTGAGAATGGAAGAGCGGTACGACGCCGTTGTCAGCCGGGTGCGCCGCGGCGACGTGGACATCATCGCCACGCCCGATCTGGTGCTGTGCAGTGGCGACCGGTTGCGGGTGACCGCTCCGCGGGAGCGGCTGGCCGAAATCGCCGATGAACTCGGCGATTCCGAGCGGGCCGCCGGCGATATCAACGCCGTCGGCCTGGGGCTGGGCCTTGCGCTTGGCCTGGTGCTGGCCTTCCTCAAGATTCCGCTGCCCGGCGGCGGCGCGCTGGTGCTCGGTACCGCGACCGCGCCGCTGGTAACGGGTGTGATCCTCGGCGCCATCGGACGGACCGGCCCGGTGGTCTGGACGCTGCCCGGCAACGTCAACAACACCCTCAATCAATTCTCGCT
>JBAXUD010000346.1:0-3941 GCA_037129875.1 Mycobacteriaceae bacterium | reverse complement strand
ATCCGGTGAAGCTGCACAGCTCAAGAAGAAGAAGGCGCCGGCCAAGAAGGCGGCCGAGAAGGCCGAGGAGCCGGCCGCTGAGACCACCGAGCTGGCCGTCGAGCCGGCCGCAGAGGCCGCTCCCGAAGCTGAGCCCGCGGCAGAGGCCACCGAGCCCGCGGCAGAGGCCGCCGAGCCGGCCGCAGAATGAGTTCGGTCGTCGTCGACGCCGTCGAGCACTTGGTGCGCGGGATCGTCGACAACCCTGATGACGTTCGCGTCGACATGGTGACCAACCGGCGCGGACGGACCGTCGAGGTGCATGTGCACCCCGACGATCTCGGCAAAGTGATCGGCCGCGGCGGTCGTACCGCCACGGCGCTGCGGACCCTGGTCGCCGGGATCGGTGGCCGCGGAATCCGGGTGGACGTCGTCGACACCGACCAGTAGCACCGCACGAGCCGGACGGCTCGGGGGATTGGATTTTCGCGATGGAATTGGTCGTCGGGCGGATTGCCAAGGCGCACGGAATCACCGGCGAACTCGTCGTCGATGTCCGCACCGACGATCCGGAGGCGCGTTTCGTCGCGGCTAAACGACTGCGGCTCAAGAATTTCCGTACCGGATCCGAGCGCGAGGTCGTCATTGCCTCGGTCCGTCCGCACGCCGGGCGGCTGCTGATCCGGTTGGAGGGGATTGCCGACCGCGACAGCGCCGAGGCGCTGCGCGGAGGCCTGTTCATCGTCGATTCCGCCGAGCTTCCGCCCATCGATGACCCGGATGAGTTCTACGATCACCAACTCGAGGGCCTCGCCGTGCAGACCCTTGACGGGCTGAGTCTCGGTACCGTCGTCGAGGTGTTGCACACGCCGGGTGGTGAATTGCTCTCGGTACGAGCAGAATCCGGCGATGAGGTGCTGGTGCCCTTCGTCAGCGAGATCGTCACCTCGGTGTCGCTGGCTGACGGGATCGTACGCATCGATCCGCCCGAGGGTCTGCTCGACCTGGACTAGGAGTGCGCAGCCGTGCGGATTGATGTCGTCTCGATTTTCCCCGATTACCTGCAACCCGTCCGGCAGTCCCTGCCCGGCAGGGCGATTGAGTCCGGCATCGTCGACTTCGCGGTGCACGATCTGCGCCGCTGGACACACGATGTGCACCGCTCAGTGGATGACGCCCCGTACGGGGGTGGCCCCGGCATGGTGATGAAAGCACCGGTCTGGGGTGAGGCACTCGACGAGATCTGCACGGCCGAAACGCTTCTGGTGGTGCCTACGCCTGCCGGCCGGCTCTTCGGCCAGGCCGACGCCCAGCGCTGGACCGCCGAGGCGCATCTGGTGTTCGCCTGCGGTCGCTACGAGGGCATCGACCAACGGGTGGCCGACGACGCCGCCAGTCGGATGCGGGTCGAGGAAGTCTCCATCGGTGATTATGTGCTTGCCGGGGGAGAAGCCGCGGCGCTGGTCATGATCGAGACGGTGCTGCGACTGCTTCCCGACGTCATCGGCAATCCGCTTTCGCACCAGGACGATTCGCATTCGGAGTGGGTAGACGGGCTCCTGGAGGGCCCGAGTTACACCCGGCCTCCGGTGTGGCGGGGTCTTGCGGTGCCGGAGGTGCTGCTGTCCGGTGACCACGCCCGAATTGCTGCGTGGCGGCGTGAGCAGGGTCTGCAGCGGACCAGGGAACGCCGACCGGACCTGCTCGCCGGGGAGTGACCAGTCAGTTCTTGCCCATCAGGCGTCCGGTCACCGCGATCAGGATCCTGCTCGGGACCAATCGGGTGAGGATGCGGGCGGTCACTGCGTTCGCAGCGCCGTCAACGAAACTTGGCTTTTTTCCCGACAATTCGCGCATAGTGCGGTCGACGACCTGTTTAGCGGTCCGCTTGATGCCGACGGCGGCGGACTCACCGGCGACTTCGAAGAACTCCGTCGCGGTCGCACCCGGGCACACCGCCAGCACGCGGATGCCGTGCTTTCTCTCCTCCGCCCACAGTGCCTCGGAGAACGAGAGCACGAACGCTTTGGTTGCGCCATACACAGCCATATGCGGCAGGGGTTGGAATGCCGCGGTGGAGGCGATGTTGATGATGGTCCCGCGGCCGCGAGTCCGCATGCCAGGCAGATAGCGCGCGGTCAAGCCCACCAGGGTTCCGCAGTTCAACTGGATTTCCTCGGCCAGCCGGCCTGCGTCGGCGGCGATGAGGTCGCCATGGGTGCCGAATCCGGCGTTGTTCACCAGGACGTCGATATCGATGCCGAGAGCTGTTGTGCGAGCGTGCAATTCGGCCGCAGAATCCGGCCGCGAAAGGTCTTGGGCAATCACGGTGACAGTGACACCGTGCGCTGACCGGAGTTCGTCGGCGAGAGCTTCCAGCGCCTTTTCCCGGCGTGCGATGAGCACAAGGTCATGGTGCTGGGCTGCGAACTGGCGGGCGAATTCCGCCCCGAGTCCGGCCGAGGCGCCGGTGATCAGCGTCGACACGTCAGATTTGTCCGCCGGGGAACATCGTTTTGAGCGCCTGGGTGAGTGTTTCGCGCGCGGTGGCTTCGTCCACGGGTTGCATCGACGCGACGGCGACGGCGTAGCGGTGATCGGACCCCACCACCCCGGTCGACAGATGTACCTGGTTGTCGGGCCCCCAGCAGCACATCCAGCCTTGCTTCACGGCCACCGGCTCGGCGAACAACCCGTCGGGGATCCCGAATCGCTGCGGATAGCCGTCCACGCCCCGGGGTGTGGACGCTGCCAGGTTGGCCACGATGAGGTTCGCCTGCTCCGGCGGCAGGCCGCCGCTTCCGTCCAGCAGCATGTCGTAGTAGCGGACCAGGTCCGCGGTGGTGCTCATGGTGTTCCACCAGTCGCCGTTGTACGGGGCTGTGGTCTTGCCGAGCTTGTAGCGGTCCGAGACCCGCTTGACGATCGCGTTGCCGCCGCCGCGTGCCCAGAAGTCGTCGGCCGGGAAGTCGTCGGAGGATCGGAGCATGACCTCGAGGCCGTGCCGATCCTGCGGGCTGAGCCTGGCCTTCTTCTGCGCCATCTGCATCAGCAGGTCATCGGCGATGAACAATTTGGTCACCGAGGCGATCGGAAACGGCGCCGTGTCGCCGCTGTTCAGCATCCGCCCGGTGGCGCGGTCAAGGACGGTGAGACTGATGTCGGCACCACGCTTCTGGGCGTCGGCGGTAGCCCGCTTGGCTCGCTTCTCAAGTGCGGTGAACCGGTCGGCCAATGCCGCGGGAGCCGGCTTGGCCGCCGCCTCGGGTCGGGCCAGCGGCCCAGACAAGGGGGTGATGCGCTCGGCGGTATGTGCGCCGGAGCCGGCGGTCGATGACGCGCCCAGTACGAGAACCGTGGCGACCGCGGCAGTGCCTGCAAGCAGCACTGACGTTCGACGACGCATGGTCCCTCTCCTCGACGGATGCTTGTTCTCAACATCTGCGGTGTGGGGTTTGCCCCCGACGGAACCCCGGTCGACTCAGGGTAACCGTCCTCTTTGTACACCGCCTAATTCCGCGCGGAACGTAAGGCGCCGACCCCGGCGGGTCGTGCGATTTCGCCCCTCGCGGCCCATCTGGCACAATTAAGCAGTTGCCCGCGCGGGCCGGTGTGAATCCGCCTGCTGCGACAAATATCTGACCACCAGCCCGGCGATGTCAGGCGCATGCGCCCGACTTCCCGCCCGGAGCCCGACCGCAAGGAACGTTCACCCGATGAACACTCTCGACTTCGTCGACCAGCCGTCGCTTCGCGATGACATTCCTGCTTTCGGCCCCGGTGACACGATCAATGTCCACGTGAAGGTCATCGAGGGCAATAAGCAGCGCATCCAGGTCTTCAAGGGTGTTGTGCTGCGCCGGTCCGGCGGCGGCATCCGGGAGACGTTCACTGTCCGCAAGGAGAGCTACGGCGTCGGCGTCGAGCGCACCTTCCCGGTCCACTCGCCCAACATCGACCAC
>JBAXUD010000345.1:0-3946 GCA_037129875.1 Mycobacteriaceae bacterium | reverse complement strand
CAACCGCTCCCAGTAGCCCCAGCCCAGCGGCGGCGACAATGGTCATGTCGCCGTAGGCCACCAGCAGGTAGCCGAATCCCGCTGCCACCACGAGCAGGGCGTACCGCGGCAGCGTCCACTGTTGCGGCGCACCGAACCTGGCGCCGACCGCCATGCCGAGGACCAGCGCAACGGCGTGGCCCACGTTCGTGAACTGTCCGCCGCTGAGCACCGCCGAACCGAACGCCACGGCCAGCCAGCCGCCGGCCCAGCCGGCCCGCCAGCGCCGCGGTATCGCAGCGGTGAAGCTGCCCATGACCGCCACGGCCCCGTAGCTCATCCCGACGTCGGTCGCGTAAACGATCGAGGACGACACCCACCCTGCGGTCAACGCCGCCGTGATGCCGGCCGCGACGAGCAGTGTCGCGCCGACGTGCCCGACGACGAAGGCCACCACCAGACGACGGCTCTCCCACAACAACTCCCCGAGTGCCAGCAGCGCCACCAACCCGGGCAACCAGAAGTAGACAGGGCCGGCCTCGTTGACGAACGCGCTACTGATGAGCGTTCCGACCTTGCCCTCGCCGAGATTGTGCAGGTTTGTGCTGACGTGCAGCATGAGGCTCTGCTGCACCTGGGGGCGCAGGTGCGCGACGCCCAGGGCCACCGCGGCCAGTGCCGCGGCGTACAGCAGAGTCACCCGCAGCCGGCCCAATCGGGCCAGCAGTGCCGAAAATGCGGGGAGCATCGCCTTCACTATTCATTCCCGACGGCGACCCTGCGGGCGAATTGCCCGACGGGATTCACAGCTGGGAATCGGCATCCTCGGACTCGTCCTCGCCGGGGACGTCCCGCCGGGTCTTGACCCGGTACATCACCAGGTCGGCCGGCACCCCGGTCTGCCGGGGGGCGAACACCTGCCGGCGCACCCGTTTGACGGTCACCCCGATCTCCTCCAACTGCTCCGGCGGGATCGCCTCCAGAGTCGTCTCGGAGATGATCAGTCCGCCGCGAACCGCGCGGTCCATGACCCGGGCAGCGATATTGACGTCGACGCCCAGCCAGTCACCGCCGATGCGCTGCGGGCGACCGGTGTGGATTCCGGCGCGCATGCGGGGTGTATAGCCGTCGACCTCAACGGTTTTCACGGCTTCGCGGGCGGCGATCGTGGCCTTCAGCGCAGTGCCGGCATCGCGGAACACCACCATCATTCCGTCGCCCATGCGCTTGACGATATGACCGCCGGCGTCCAGCAGTGGCGGCTCGGCGACCTGAGCCACGCGGCGCAGCAGGCGCAGGGTCGCTTCATCGCCCGCCTGCAGCGACCAGTCCGAGAAGCCCACCAGATCGGTGAACATGATCGTCACCTCGGAGTCGGTGGAGCGTCCGGACACCCGTTCGGTGAGCGCCTGCCACAACTGCAGTGTGGCCAGGCTCACCTCCCGGGTGGCCGCGTCACGTTCCAGGAGGCGGTCCGCGGCACGGGCGGCGGTCTGCGGGCCGCTGTCCCCCGCTGCGGACAGCGGGTCGCCGAAGTCCGGGTCGCCGGGCAGCACGCGGCGGGCGCGGCGGATGAGCCGGATGACATCGCGATTGCGATTGGTGGCCCGCAACCAACCCGAAATGGCAGACGTGACGCCCCCGGGACCAGCCTCCGGTTCCTCGACCGGCTCGACGTCCACCACGCGGGTCAGCCTAGGTGGTTCACGCAGCACATGTGAGGTTCGGGCACATGACAGGGGATCGCAACAACGGACTGCTCAGTAATTGAGCATACGGTTGACACTTCGCCTGACCCGGGAGAAACGACGTGAGCCGCAACAGAGATACCCGAATGCCGAGACATCGTGTCGTGGCCGTTCTCACGATCGTGCTCGCTGCCGTAATGGCCGCCTGCGGCGGTTCGACGCCGTCTCAAGATCAGGCGGCTAACCCGGGTCAACAACAGTCCTATGAGTCCGGCGCGATCATCAGCGAGGAGACGGTTCCGGCGCCAGACCCCGCACTGCCTGAAGGAGCGGCGTCTGCCCGGCATATCACCTACGTCTCACGATCGGCCGTCGACGATTCCACCACCCATGTCACCGGATCGGTCTACGTTCCCACCGGCGCCGCCCCGCAGGGCGGCTTCCACGTCGTGGCCTATGGGCCGGCGGTCAGCGGATCGACTCCGGAGTGCGCACTCTCGCCGGAGGCGAGAGAGCGGTCGTCAGCCGCGGTCGGCGCATTGCTGCAGGCGGGCTACGTCGTCGCGGTGCCCGACTACCAGGGGCTGGGAAACCCGTCCGACGGTAACCGTCCCTACCACCCGTTTCACGACTCGGCGACGGCCGGCTACAACCTGATGGACGCCGTGCGTGCGGCTAAGAACCTGGTTGCCGACACATCACCGATCTGGGTCGCGGTGGGCGACGCCCAAGGCGGTCAGGCAGCGTGGGCCCTCAACGAGCTCGCCGACAACTACGGGTTCCAGAGTCTTCGCGGCACGGTGAGCGTCTCCCCGACCGCGGATCTTGCCGGACTGGCCGACGCGGCGGCAGACGGCACGCTCACACCCGAACAGCAGCACCTCTACATGTCCTACCTGGCGGCACTCTCAAACGAATACCCAGGCCGGTTTCACATCGACGATTACCGGCGCGGGGCGGTCAAGCAGAACTGGGATCTCTTGCTGAGTTGCGCATACAGTGACGAGCTCGCGCGCGCCGCGGCGCAGGCCCAGATCATCCCCGACGATCTCCGTCCGGCAACTCCGGAGGCACTGGCTGCGCTGAAGACCTACCTGCAGAAGACCACCCTTCCCCAGGGGCCGGCTCAGCAACCGATGCTGGTGATCTTCGGTGACCAGGACCCACTGACTCCGGCGGCATGGACCGAGAGTGCACTGTCGCGCGCCTGCGCGATGAACGATCAGATCACCATCCGGCAGCAGCCCGCTGCCGCGCTGGACGCCGAGGCCCTGGACTGGATCGCCACCAGCCTGCGGGAACAACCGGTGGCCAACGACTGCGCCTCCTTCCTCTCGGAACACCCTGCCCCGCCTGCGCCGCCGGGGGCGGAACCCGGGGCCGTCACCCCGGTCACCACCGCACCAGCCGAGGATGCGGTTTCGGTCGGGAACGCACCCCGCTACCGCGAGGTTTCGTTGATCAGCGGCTGGCTGCCGGTGACGATTCAGGTGGTGGCGGCTCTCGCGTTGATCGCGGCAAGCGGTTGGCGATCGCGGCAATGGGGGCTGCGGTGGCTGCCGGTCGCAGCCGCGGTGGGCGTGGCGTTGATCGGGGCGGTCTGGTGGTTCGTCTACAGCCAGGGCTTGGGTTCGGTCTACCCGTGGGGAATGTGGGTCTGGACCGGATTGACGGGCCTGGCAGTGGCGGTGCTGATCCTGGGGTGGCGCGGGTCGACGTGGTGGCGGCGCGGGGTCAGTGTGCTGGCGGTCCCGTTGTGCGTCCTGTCGGCGGCGACGGTCCTCAATGCCTCGCTGGGGTACCTGCCGACCGTCACCACCGCGTGGCAGCGGGCTACCGGGCAATTGCCGCCGCAGTGGATCGATCGCACCAAACTGGCCGAGATGCGTCGCGACGGGGTCCAACCGGCCCGCGGCACCGTCGTGCGGATCACCACTCCGAACGATCTTTCCGGGTTCTCCCACCGTGAGGAGTTGGTGTACCTGCCTCCGGCGTGGTTCACCTCGAATCCCCCGCCGCGGCTGCCGGTGGTGATGATGATCGGGGCAGAACTGAGCGCCCCCTCGGACTGGCTGCAAGCCGGCCACGCGCTGAGCATCCTCGACGACTTCGCCCTCGGGCATCGCGGCGTCACACCGATCATGGTCTTTCCCGATACCAGCGGCTCGTTCACCAACGACACCGAATGCGTCAACGGCCTGCGCGGCAATGCCGCAGACCACCTCATCAAAGAGGTTGTGCCCTATGTGAATTCGCATTTCGGGGTCAGCGACGATGCC
>JBAXUD010000344.1:0-3970 GCA_037129875.1 Mycobacteriaceae bacterium | reverse complement strand
GTTCAGGGTGTCCTGGTCGGGGTCGGTGACATTCGACTGCCCCGGCACGGTGCCGGTGGTGTGCTCGACGGTGCCGAGGCTGTAGGCCGGTTTCCCCGGCACAGGGGCGGAGTTGTGGGGGGTGTCGACCCGGGTGTTGCCGGCGGCCACCGTGGGCGTCTTGCTACCGAAGGTGCGCCGCACCCAGGTGAACAGGCCGTAGAGGACCGGGGTCTGGGTGGCTTCGGCGGCCTGCGTGACCGGGGCGGAGGTTGAGGTGACCGGGAGCGCCGCGGCGACAATCCGGTTGACGGCTCCTGGCGTCGACGCGACCGGTGTCGGGGCGGCCGACGGCGTGTTCACTGTGGTGATTCCATCAGCCGCGGCGGTCGCGACGACGGTCGGCGGGGTGGTAGCGGGTTCCTCGGCGGGGCTCGCCGTCGGCAGTGGTGTGGGGGTCGGCGAGAGCGCGCGGGAGAGCCGCGATGCACTGGCCCGCGGTGCCACTGCGTCCCCGTTGTCGGGAGGTAGAGAGGGGCTCGCGTGCCGTCCTGGGCTGGCCGTGGGCACGGTGTTGCCCGGCTGCGTGGACCCGGACGCCGCGTCGCCGCGGGAGCCCTTTCGAACGGTCGCGCCCGGGGGGGTCGATGTGGTTCCGCTGGCAGGCTTGCGCACCGAGGGCCCGGCGGCCGGCGCGGACTCGTCTCCGGCCGATTCCGAGGACGACGACGTGGTGGAGTCCGAACCGCCGGACCGCGCCCACGCTGTGCCCATTGGACGGGCCACTGCCGCGCCCACCCCGAGGGCGGCAGCCAACAACCCGACTCGCCCGATGTAGCCCGCGTAGTGCAGCACCGGGTGCTCGAACACGTCGGGATTGGGCTCAGCCTCGACATCAAGCGACCCGCTGGGCAGCCATCCGCTCGGCTGGCCTACGGCGCGGTGCACCCGCGGGTTGGCCGACGGTGCGACACCAGGCGCCGCATAGACCAACGCACCCGGCTCGGCGTGTACCAACTGCCAGCTCACCGTCGACGTTGCCGAACTCACCGCGGCTCCTCTGCAGATGTCACGCGCGCCCACACTCGATCTGGCCATCCCGTTCACGGCCAACCCAGAAATTCGTTGCGACCAGCCTAGGCCTGCGTAGTCACCGTTGCCAAAATCCTGCAAAGTTGAGGCCTTAAAGTCCTCACTATGCCGCTATCAGACTGTTTGCTGGTTTTCATTGAAAGGCGATGCTCGGGGATCGCTTGAGTGAGAGCCTCTGATGGTGCTCTCGACCTTGCTGCGTATTGGCGAAGGCCGCGCGATCAAGCGACTCAAGGCGGTGGCCACCCAGGTCGGCATGTTATCCGCTTCCGTCGAGGAACTCACCGACGCCGGGTTGCGAAGCAAGACCGACGAGTTCCGGCGGCGCGTCGCAGCCGGGGAAACTCTGGACACATTGTTGCCCGAGGCCTTCGCGGTAGTCCGCGAGGCGGCGTGGCGGGTGCTATCGCAGCGGCCCTACGACGTCCAGGTCATGGGTGGTGCGGCACTGCACTTCGGCGACATCGCCGAGATGGCGACCGGCGAGGGGAAGACGCTTGCCTCGGTGATGCCGGCGTATCTGAATGCCTTGAGCGGCCAAGGCGTTCACATCGTCACGGTCAACGACTACCTGGCCAAGCGCGATGCCGCATGGATGGGTCGGGTGCATCGTTTCCTCGGGCTGGACGTCGGGGTGATCCTTGCAGAACAGCGATCCGACGAACGCCGCATCGCCTACGCCGCCGACATCACCTACGGCACGAACAACGAATTCGGCTTCGATTACCTGCGCGACAACATGGCGCACTCGCTGGAGAACCTCGTCCAGCGCGGCCACAGCTACGCCATCGTCGACGAGGCCGACTCGATCCTCATAGACGAGGCCCGCACCCCGTTGATCATCTCCGGACCCGCCGACGACGCCTCCGGGTGGTATGCCGAGTTCGCCCGCGTGGCAGGGCTGATGAACCGCGACACTCACTACGAGGTCGACGTGCGCAAGCGCACCATCGGAGTGACCGAAAAAGGCGTCGCCTTCGTGGAGAACCAGCTCGGTATCGACAACCTCTACGAGGTCGCCAATTCGCCCCTCATCAGCCACCTCAACAACGCGGTGAAGGCGAAGGAGCTGTTCAGCTGCGACAAGGACTACATCCTCACCGACGACGGAGAGGTGTTCATCGTCGACGAGTTCACCGGCCGCGTGCTGTTCGGGCGCCGCTACAACGAGGGCTTGCACCAGGCGATCGAGGCCAAAGAGGGGGTGGAGGTCAGGGCGGAGGACCAGACGCTCGCCACGATCACGCTGCAGAACTATTTCCGGCTCTACGACAAGCTCGCCGGAATGACCGGTACCGCGCGGACCGAGGCGGCCGAACTACGGCAGACTTATCGGCTGGGCGTGATCACCATTCCCGCCAACAGGCCCGTCGCCCGCCACGACGGAGCCGACGTCGTCTACAAAAGCGAGCTGACCAAGTTCAACGCCGTAGTCGATGACGTCGCCGAGCGCTACGCCAACACTCAGCCGGTGCTGATCGGCACGACCAGTGTCGAGAAGTCGGAATACCTGTCACGCCGGTTCACCGAGCGGCGCATCCCACACACCGTGCTCAACGCCAAGCACCTCGAACAGGAGGCCGCCATCGTCGCCGAGGCCGGCCGGCGCGGCGCCGTCACGGTGGCCACCGACATGGCCGGCCGCGGCACCGACATCGTGCTCGGCGGCCACGTCGACTTCCTCACCGAGCAGCGACTGCGCAGGCAGGGACTGGACCCGCTCGACAACTCCGACGAGTACGAGGCGTCCTGGCGCGAGGAGCGGCCGAAAGTCAAGGCCGCGGCCAACGCCGAAGCCGAGGAGGTCATCGCGCTGGGCGGGTTGTGCGTGATCGGCACTGAGCGGCACGAATCGCGGCGCATCGACAACCAGCTGCGCGGCCGGTCGGGCAGGCAAGGCGACCCCGGCGAGACCCATTTCTACCTGTCGCTCGGTGACGAACTGATGCGCCGGTTCAGCGATGTGAATCTGCCGAAGGTGCTGAACCGAATCAAGATGCCCGACGACGAGCCGATCCGAGCCGGCGTGGTGACCCGGGCAATCCAGAGCGCCCAAAACCGGATCGAACAGGAGAACGCGGACGTCCGCCACAACGTCTTGCAGTACGACGAAGTGCTCAACCAGCAGCGCAAGATCATCTACGCCACGCGCTGGCGCATCCTCCAAGGTGAAGACCTCGGCCGGCACGTCCGCAACATGCTGACAGACGTGATCACCGCGTATGTCAACGCCGCCACCGGTGACAAGCGAGCCAGAGACTGGGACCTCGACGCATTGTGGGCGGCCCTGAACACTCTGTATCCCGTTGGTGTCGAGCAACATTCATTGCTATACACGCACGCCAAATCCGGCATCGTGCATCTGAGCCGCAAGCGGCTGCTCGACGCGCTGATCAAAGATGCGCAGAGCGCCTTCGTCCGGCGAGAGGCCGAAATAGCAGGCCTCGCCGGTGACAGTGCCATGCGTCAGCTCGAACGCGACATCATCCTCGAGGTGGTCGATCGCCGATGGCGTGAGCACCTCTACGAGATGGACTACCTGAAGGAAGGGATCGGGTTGCGTGCGCTGGCCGAACGTGACCCCATCGTGGAGTACCGGCGGGAAGGCTACGACATGTTCGTGGCAATGGTGGAGGGCGCCAAAGAAGAGTGCGTCGCGTCACTGTTCTCAAGCACACTCGCGGACCTTCCGATCGTTCCACGCGGATACCAACGGGATTCGCACCGAGAAGCCGCGACCGAACCCTCCGGCTAGGCCGTGACAATCTGGTTTGGCGGGCTAGGCGTAAACAGCCGTGAAGTGAAGCCGTGAATTTGTGTTGGGCGGCATGGTCGAACAACTGACGGACGAACTGCTCGGCCGCGTAGACACGGGAACGCTGGCTGTCGCGGGCACTCA
>JBAXUD010000343.1:0-3984 GCA_037129875.1 Mycobacteriaceae bacterium | reverse complement strand
CGGTTATCTGAATCTCGATTGAGCTGTCCACGATGTCCAGTTGGTTGCGGCGTGGCTCCCGGATTCCGTGTGGTGGACATCTAGCGTTTGCTCTGTCTACGACAGGAGATCGGGTGCGCGTGCAGCGGGTGGTGATGCCGTCTGGCAGCGAGTCATCGACCTTGCTGAACGATGGTGCCGTTGTCGAGCCGGTGGAGCGATTTCTAGCGCACTTGACGTCGATCGAGCGCTCGCCCAACACCGTGAGGGCATATGCGCACGATTTGCGAGACTTCTTCGCTTATTTGGGATTACGTGAACTCGATTGGACCGCCGTCACCCTTGAGGACATCGGCCGGTTCGTGGCATGGCTGCGCCTGTCGAGTTCTGCCCGGGGCAGTGACCGGGTGACGGTATTGCCAGGCGTCGAAGGAAATGTGTCGGCCGCAACGGTGAACCGGAAGTTGTCGGCGTTGGCGTCGTTCTACGAGTTCCATCAACGGCACGGCGTCGACCTGGGCGAGTTGCTGACACGGTGGCGCCCAGGCGGAAGGGGCGGGTCGTGGCAGCCGTTCCTGGCGCATCTCGGAACTCGACCGGAGCGGCATCGCGCGGTCGCGTTGCGGGTCGAACGTCGGGTTCCGCGCGAGCTGAGCTCGGTCGAGACGAAGACTCTCATTGATGGCTGCGAGCGGCTGCGGGATCGGTTCCTGCTCAGTCTGCTCAGGGGGACGGGTCTGAGAATCGGTGAAGCCCTTGGGCTTCGGCATGAAGACATCGACGCCAGGCGCAGGCTGGTGGCGGTCCGGCGGCGGGTGAACGTCAACCACGCGCGAGCGAAGACCTGGAACCGGGAGGTGCCGGCCGATGCGGGCCTGATTCGCTTGTATGCCGACTATCTGCACGAGGAGTACGGCGCGTTGGATTGCGACTACGTGTTCGTGAACCTGTGGAGGCCGCCGGTGGGTGAACCGATGAGCTACGCCGGTGTGCATCGCCTCGTGCGAGGGTTGCGGGCCCGCACCGGAATCTCTTTCGTCCCACATCATTTCCGGCACAGCTACGCCACCGATCTGCTTCGTCGGGGCGTCCGGGCAGAGGTCGTCCAGAAGCTGCTCGGTCATGCTTCGATCTCCACGACGATCGACACCTACAGCCATCTCGATATCGAGGACGCCCGACGCGCGTTGGTGACTGCTGGCGTGCTGGCCGACGCATCCCCGGAGTGGTTGCCGTGACGACGATCCCTGCTCCGGAGCGGATCGGTGAGCCGAGCCTGGTCGCCCGGATTGCCGCGGAGCTTCGGCCTGAATTCGCTGGTGAAGTAATCTTCGTTGATCTCTCGGACCCGATCGTGGGTGGCCCGGTCTGCAAGGTCGGCGAGTGTGACCGAATTGGTGTGCTGGCGGGCATGTGCAAGGCACACCACCTGCGTTGGGTCGCCACGGGTCGGCCGGAACCCGAATCGTGGGCATCGACGGCGCTGCCGAACATCCGGTGGCTCGCCGAACCCCGGACCTGCGCGGTTGTCGGCTGCTGCCGTGCCCGCGACGACCGCGACCTGTGCCACACCCACCTGCTGCGCTGGCGGCGTCAGGGGTGCCCCGATCAGCAGGCCTGGTTCATCGATCCCGGCGGTCCTGCCTTGCGGCGAGGAGTACCGTGCCGATTCCGCGGTTGCGGGCTCGACGCGGAAGGTGAAGCGGGCCTGTGTCGGACCCACCGCGGCCGCTGGATACGGCGCGGCAGACCATCGGTCGAGGATTACCTACTCGACTGTGAGATCTTCGGACGAGACTGCTTCGACCTGCGCAGGATGCCGCCGCCGATGCGGATCGAGGTCGCTTACGCGATCCAGCGTCGGGTCGACGAACGCCGAACCAAGACTCGCCCGGACCTGCTGCACCGCCTGTTGGTTCGACTGCCGGACAGCGGGGTGACCTCGATTCTGGACCGTAGTCCTGCCGAATGGACTGCTGCCCTGGGGTTCTCAACCAGACGGGGCAGCATCGAGCGGCGGTTCCTGCTGGATGCGATCGGGTATGTCACCGACCTGATCGAAGGTGTGGGTTGGGATGCGGAGTACCCGCGGGATGTGTGGCTGATGCGCCGGATCGGCTACCCGGGCCGCGACACGGCGATCCGATTCGACGCGATCGGGCCGATGTGGTTGCGGGCGTTAACCAAACGATGGGCCCGCTGGCGGCTATCGACCGGAATCGGGATCGGCACGGTCGTCGCCGACGTGCGAGCGGTCACCCTCTTCGCGCAATCGTGCCCGTCGCTGCAACGCGGACCGGAAGCGTTGACCCGCGAGCAGATCGAGGCGCACCTCGCGCACCTCGCGGTGCGGTACCCGGACGCGAAAACCCGCACCGGACAGATCGGCACCCTGGCCGGCCTGCTGCGAGCGGCGCGTCAGCACTGCTGGGAGCCGCGCATCGACGGCGGGGTCGACATTTACCGCGAGGACTACCCACGGCGGATGATCGGCGCACCACGCGCACTGTCGGAAACGGTGATGGCCCAGCTGGAACTCGAGGACAATCTCGCCCGGTTCCGCGACCCGCGTGGCCGGTTGATCGCCATGATCCTGATGGCCACCGGTCTCCGTGTCGGCGACGCCTGCCGCCTCGGGCTGGACTGCATCACCCGGGACGAGCAGGGCGCTCCCTACCTGCGCTACACCAACCACAAGATGCGCCGGGACGCGTTCGTGCCGATCGGCGTCGACCTCGCGGCGGCCGTCGGCGTCCAGCAGCAAATCGTGCTCGCCGAACTCCCGTCCGGCACGTGTCTCTTGCCTCGGCCAACCCGAAATCCGGATGGGCACTTCGGTTTCAGCCCCGCCACCTTCCGAGGCGAACTCGCCGAATGGCTGCGCGCCTGCGACGTGCGCGACGAACTCGGCCAGCCGGTCCACGTCACCCCACACCAGTGGCGGCACACCTTCGGAACCCGGCTGATCAACAGCAAGGTCCCTCAGGAGACCGTCCGGCGGCTACTCGACCACTCCTCACATCAGATGACGTCCCACTATGCTCGGCTGTCAGACAAAACGATTCGCGATCAGTGGGAACAAGCGGTGAAGGTCGACGTCGCTGGAAAAGCCCTTGCGCCGAACTCCGGGCCGCTGGCCGAGGCCGTCTGGATGAAGAACAACCTCGCCCGAGCGCAGATGGCACTGCCAAACGGTTACTGCGCCCTTCCTCTTCAGCGAAGTTGTGAATACGCCAACGCTTGCTTGACCTGCCCGATGTTCGTCACCACCGCCGAGTTCCTACCCGAACACCGCCGCCAGCTCGACGCAACCCGAACTCTGATCGAACGAGCCGAGCAGCGCGGCCAGCAGCGGGTGGCCGAGATGAACCGCACCGTGGAGAAGAACCTGCTGTCGATCATCACCACCCTCGACCAGCCCGACATTTGCAGCGCGAGTTGCACATCGTGCGATTGCACAACGACAGACACTCAACAAGCTGGTGACACCAATGCACGCTGACGGATCCGCCCGCCTTGCCCGCGCCGCGCAGGCCCGCCACGAGCAGACGCTGCAACGAGCACTAAATGTGTTGCAGTCCATAGCCGATGGAGACAGCGTGGTCAGCGTCGCCGGACTTGCCAGGCGAGCTGGCGTCTCCCGATCGTGGATCTACACCCAACCCGAGCTCCGTGAACGCATCGAACAGCTCCGCCAACACAATCGCAACGAACCCAATCCGGCGGCAACCGTTTCCAACGCCGACAGCCGGGCCAGCACGGACTCGCTACGCCGACGCCTCGAACTCGCACACCAGCACATCGCGCAACTGCGAACCGAGAACCGCGAGGTTCGCGACGCGCTCGCGCGAGCCCACGGCCTGCTCCGGTCTCACAACCTCACGTCATGAAACCCTGGGTCCACTCGGGCTATCGCCGCCAGACGAGGACACCTGTCCAGGCCACAACAGCCCAGTGCAGAGCCAATATCACGCGCTCAAGATCAAGATAAACTCGGCGACGACG
>JBAXUD010000342.1:0-3988 GCA_037129875.1 Mycobacteriaceae bacterium | reverse complement strand
GGCTCACCCCGCACAACAGGCCCCACACAACGGCCGGGGTACTGATCGTGCCGCCAGTATTCAGAGCCATCGCGAACAGCACGATCAGGGCCAGCGGGTAGGACACGATGACCACCCGCAAGGCGGCCACGTGCCGCGAAGCCAACCCGCCGACGAAGTCGCTCACTCCATACGCGCCGGCCGCAGTCAGCGCGTAGAGGATCCCGATCAGATCTTGCCCTTGGTGCGCCGGCCGAGTTCGCGGATCACGTCACGCTGGGCGTCGCGGCGCGCGATGTCCTGGCGCTTGTCGTGGGACTGCTTACCGCGGGCCAGCGCCAGCTCTACCTTGACCTTGCCGTCGAGGAAGTACATCGACAGCGGCACCAGCGTCAGGTTGCCGTCGCGTATCTTGCCCATCAGCATGTCGATCTGGCGGCGGTGCAACAGCAACTTGCGGTTGCGCCGCGGCGCGTGGTTGGTCCAGGTGCCGTGTTGATACTCGGCGATGTGCAGGTTTCGCAACCACACCTCGCCGTCGTCGACGGTGGCGAAAGCGTCGGCCATCGACGCCTGGCTGTCGCGCAGGCTCTTGACCTCGGTGCCCACCAGCGCGACCCCGGCCTCGAAGACCTCCAGGATCGAATAGTTATGGCGGGCTTTGCGATTGCTGGCGATGATGCGCTTGCCGCCCTTGGCATCGCCGGCCTTCTTCGCCGCCGCCGCTTTTCTCTCCGTCGATGCCTTGACCACGACTACTTCCGGACGTACAGCCGCAGTGTGACGTAAGCGGTGACAGCGGCCATCGCCACACCGACGGCGAACATGATCGGGGCGATGTAGAGGATGTCGGCGTAGTCGATCCGGGCTATCAGATTGGCTTGATAGAACTGGTTGAGCGCGTTGTCCAGGAACGCCGCGCGCACCACGATCAGACCCAGGATCGCCAGCAGCACACCGAGGGTCGCGGCCAGAACCGCCTCGACCAGGAACGGCAACTGGGTGTACCACCGGGTGGCGCCCACCATCCGCATGATGCCGATCTCGGTGCGGCGGGTGTAGGCGGCAACCTGAACCATGTTGGCAATCAACAGGATCGCGCTGATGGCCTGCACAACCGCGATCGCGAAGGCGGCCTTGGACAGTCCGTCGAGCACCGCGAACAGCCGGTCGATCAGGTCCTTCTGGTTCAGAACGTTGAGCACCCCGGGCTGACCCTGCAGGGCCGCGTCGAAATCCTTGTGCTGTTCGGGATTGTCGAGCTTGACGATGAACGACGCCGGGAACGAATCCCGGCTCGCGACGTCCTTGTACTCGGGAAACTTGGTGATCGCGTCGTTGAAGGCCTCGTCCTTGTTGAGGAAGCGCACCGACTTGACGTCCTGACGGCCTTCGATCTGGGCGCGCAACGCTTTACACGGATCGGCGTCACAGGTCGGGTCGGTGGCAGACACGTCGTTGTTGAGGAACACCTGGCTCTCGACCCGGTCGAGATAGATGTTGCGGGACTGATCGGCCAGCCGCACCACGAGCAGACCGCCGCCGAACAGGCCGATGGAAATCGCGGTCGTCAGGATCATCGCGATCGTCATGGTGACGTTGCGGCGAAGACCGGTGAAGACCTCGCTGACGAGGAATCCGGCGCGCATCTAGCGGTCCATCCCGTAGACGCCGCGCTGTTCGTCGCGGACCAACCGGCCCATCGACAGTTCCACCACCCGCTGGCGCATGGAGTCGACGATGTGGTGGTCGTGGGTGGCCATCAGCACGGTGGTGCCGGTCCGGTTGATCCGGTCCAGCAGGTCCATGATCTCCCGACTGGTCTCCGGATCGAGGTTGCCGGTCGGCTCGTCGGCCAGCAGCACCAGCGGCCGGTTGACGAAGGCGCGGGCGATGGCGACCCGCTGCTGCTCACCGCCGGACAGCTCACCGGGCATCCGGGCGGCCTTGCCGGACAGCCCGACCATGTCGAGCACCTCGGGCACCACCTTCTTGATCACCTCGTGCTGCTTGCCGATCACCTCGAGTGCGAACGCGACGTTTTCGTACACCGTCTTCTGCTGCAGCAGCCGGAAATCCTGGAACACGCAGCCGATGATCTGGCGCAGCTTGGGGATGTGCCGGCCGGAAAGCTTGTTGAGGTGGAATTTCGATACCTGGATCTCACCGGAGGTCGGTGCCTCCTCGGCCAGCAGCAATTGCATGAACGTGGACTTGCCCGAGCCGGAGGGGCCGATCAGGAAGACGAACTCACCCTTGTCGACGTTGAGGCTGACGTTGTCCAGCGCAGGGCGCGTCGACGCTTTGTACTGCTTGGTGACATGGTCGAGGGTGATCATCACGGGTCGCCAGTGTAGCCCGGTAGCTCGCCGCTACCGAGTTAGTGGCTCGGGAGTCGGCGTGGCCCCGCCTGCGGGAACCCCCGCGGTGGGGCTCTGGGCGGCGGGCCGTTCCGACGGTGCCGGGTCTGCCGGCCCCGGCACCGCGGACGGCGGGGCGGGGGTCGACGGACTCTCCGGTGCGGGCGACGGCGTCGGGGCGCCGGGAGTCAACGGTGCGCTGCTCTCGGCCGGACTGGTGGGCGTCGTCGGAGTAGTCGGCGTCGTCGAGGTGGTGGTCGGCGTCGTCGTCGGGGTGTGCCGCTGCACGTCGGTGCGCGGCGCCCAGGTGTAGGCCGGGTCCGGGATGAAGCCCGGGGGCACCACCTCGCTGGCCGGAATCTGGTCGGGCGTCGTCGGCGGCTGGTAGGTCTCGTAGAGCCACCCGACGCCGAGGAAGGCGATGATCAACACCAGGGTGGAGGTTCGCATCCGGCCACCGAAGATGTAGGCGGGCCAGGTCCGGCCCTCGCGCGGACTCAACTTCCTCATCAGCTCGGTCCCTGGGTTTCGCGCTCGGCCCCGCCGGCAGTGGCCGGATGTACCGCGGCACCCACTCTGGGGCCCCCGTCGGCGGAGCCGACCACCGGTCCGTTGTCCACCTTGGTGTGGATGCCGGCCCGGGCCAGCGCCGCGATGACCAGCAGCCGCAGCCGCCGGCCCACCTCGAACTGCTTACCGGGCAGCGTGCGCGCCACCATCCGCAGGTTCACCGTGTCCAGTTCGATGCTCTCCACGCCCATCAGTTGCGGCTTGTCGAGCAACAACTCCTGCAGAGCCGGGTCATCCATAGCAACATCGCACACCCCGTGCAGCACCTCGTTGACCCTGGCGAGGTCCGCGCTGCTGGACACCGGGATGTCGACGACGGCACGCGCCCAGTCCTTGGAGAGGTTGAGCGTCTTCATGATCTGTCCATTGGGGATGGTGTACATCTCGCCCTCCGAGGTGCGCAGCTTGGTGACTCGCAACGTCACATCCTCGACGGTGCCCATCGCGTCGTTTGTGGAACCCAACGTCAGCTGTACCAGGTCACCGAACCCGTACTGCTTCTCGGTGATGATGAAGAAGCCGGCGAGCAGGTCCTGCACCACGCGCTGCGCGCCGAAACCCAGCGCGGCGCCGATCACCGCGGCGGGCGCCACGAGAGAGCTGACCGGGATCTTGAGGATGTCGGTGACCTCGACGACGACCATGACGACCAGCAGGGCGATGGCGACGTAGGAGATCACCGAGGCGACGGCCTGACGGTGCTTGGCGCTCTCCGTGCGGACCAGTGCGTCGCTTTCCTGGAAGCCGGCGTCGATACGGCGGTTGATGCGCCCCGCGATCCAGTTGATGAGCCGGGCGGCCAGCACGGCACCGATCACCAGCAGGGCGATGCTCAGCCCGCGGGTCAGCAAGGACTGGCCGAGGGCACCGTGCCAGAAGTCATGCCAGTGACCGTCCGCCATGGGGAAGATCAGAAAGCTATTCGTCGTCATCTCGCCGATTACGCCACCGGATCCCTGCTTCGAGGAACCCGTCGATGTCCCCATCCAGTACCGCCGAAGGATTGCCGACCTCGTACTCGGTGCGCAGATCCTTGACCATTTGGTAGGGGTGCAGAACGTAGGACCGCATCTGGTTGC
>JBAXUD010000341.1:0-3995 GCA_037129875.1 Mycobacteriaceae bacterium | reverse complement strand
CCGAGATGCTCGAGACCGGCCTGAAGGTCGTCGACCTGCTGACCCCCTATGTGCGTGGCGGCAAGATCGCCCTGTTCGGCGGCGCCGGCGTGGGCAAGACCGTGCTCATCCAGGAGATGATCAACCGCATCGCCCGCAACTTCGGCGGCACCTCGGTGTTCGCCGGTGTGGGGGAGCGCACCCGCGAGGGCAACGACCTCTGGGTCGAGTTGGCCGATGCCAACGTGCTCAAGGACACCGCGCTGGTGTTCGGTCAGATGGACGAGCCGCCGGGCACCCGTATGCGCGTGGCGCTGTCGGCGCTGACCATGGCGGAGTACTTCCGCGACGAGATGAACCAGGACGTGCTGTTGTTCATCGACAACATCTTCCGGTTCACCCAGGCCGGTTCCGAGGTGTCCACCCTGCTGGGCCGGATGCCCTCGGCGGTGGGTTACCAGCCCACGCTGGCGGACGAGATGGGCGAGTTGCAGGAGCGCATCACCTCGACCCGCGGCCGCTCCATCACCTCGATGCAGGCCGTGTACGTGCCCGCCGACGACTACACCGACCCGGCGCCGGCCACGACGTTCGCCCACCTCGACGCGACCACGGAGCTCTCGCGTGCGGTGTTCTCTAAGGGCATCTTCCCGGCGGTGGACCCGCTGGCGTCCAGCTCGACGATCCTGGACCCGGCCGTGGTGGGCGACGAGCACTACCGGGTGGCCCAGGAAGTCATCCGGATCCTGCAGCGCTACAAGGACCTTCAGGACATCATCGCCATCCTCGGCATCGACGAACTGTCCGAGGAGGACAAGCAGCTGGTGAACCGGGCGCGGCGCATCGAGCGCTTCCTGAGCCAGAACATGATGGCCGCTGAGCAGTTCACCGGCCAGCCCGGTTCAAACGTGCCGCTGAAGGAGACCGTCGAGGCCTTCGACAAGCTCGCCAAGGGCGACTTCGACCACCTCCCCGAGCAGGCGTTCTTCCTGATCGGCGGTCTCGACGACTTGGCGAAGAAGGCCGCGACCTTCGGCGTCAAGCTGTGATCGCTTGCGCGAAGCGCACCGGGTTTGAGCGAAAGGTGATGTGAGATGGCCGAATTGGATGTTGCGATCGTCGCCGTCGAACGCAGGATCTGGTCGGGCAAGGCGACGTTCCTGTTCACCCGCACCACCTCCGGCGAGATCGGCATTCTGCCCAACCACATCCCATTGGTTGCGCAGTTGGTCGATGACGCCGTGGTTCGCGTCGAGCGTGAGGGTGATGACGATCTCCGCATCGCCGTCGACGGCGGTTTCCTGTCGGTGACTGAGGCCGGTGTGACGATCCTGGCCGAGTCGGCGGAATTCGAGTCTGAGATCGACGCCGACGAGGCCAAGGCGGACGCCGCCTCGGAGGATCCGCAGACCGCGGCCCGCGGCAGGGCACGGCTGCGAGCACTCGGCCAACTCGACTAGCGGCTGATGAGCGCGTCGATGATGATCATGGTCGCGCTCGTCAGTGTTCTGCTCTTGGTCGTTGTGGCGCTCATCTTCCGACTGTGGAAATTGGGGCAGGGCGGTACGCCCGCAATCCTGCGTGACACTCCTGCCGTGGGCGGCCACGGCTGGCGTCATGGCGTGATCCGCTACCGCGGTGACGAAGCCAGGTTCTACCGGCTGTCGAGTCTGCGGCCGTGGCCCGATCGCAGGCTGAGTCGTCGCGGTCTGGCCATCGTGTCCCGGCGCGCTCCTCGTGGAGACGAGTTCGACATCATGACCGAGGAGGTCACGGTGCTGGAACTCCAGGACGGCGCCGGCGGTCTGGCGCGCGGTTATGAAATGGCACTCGACCGCGGTGCACTGACCGCGTTCCTGTCCTGGGTCGAGTCCCGGCCGTCACCGAGGACCCGACGCCCCACCGTCTGAAAGCGCTGAAAGGCCTATGCCCCGGGTTTTTTCGCGCCGGGACCGCCCGGCTGCCACAGGACGTCGCCGTCCGGGTTGGCCACCCGCGACAGGATGAACAGCAGATCCGAGACCCGGTTGAGGTAGCGCGCCGGCAGTGGGCTGACGGTCTGCGGATGTGCATTCACCGCAATCCATGCCGATCGCTCCGCCCGCCGGGTCACCGTCCGGGCGACGTGCAACAGCGCCGAGAGCGACGTGCCGCCCGGGAGGATGAACGAGTTCAACGCCGGCAACGGTTCGTTGTACTCGTCGCACCAGTTCTCAAGCCGGCCGATGTAGGACTCGGTGATCCGCAGCGGAGGGTGCTCAGGGTTGTCGACGATCGGCGTCGCCAAGTCCGCGCCCGCGTCGAACAGATCGTTCTGAATCCAGGTGAGCACTGTGCGCAGCGGCTCCTCGGGCTGGCCGAGTGCCACCGCGACGCCGATCGCGGCGTTGGCCTCATCGCAGTCGGCGTAGGCGATCAACCGCGGATCGCTCTTGGAAACCCGCGAGAAATCGCTCAGGCTCGACGTACCGTCATCGCCGGTCCGGGTGTATATGCGGGTCAGGTGCACTGCCATGTCTGTCAACCTACCGCGACCGGGACGGTCGATTCCCCGCCCGGCTGCTCTAAACTGACTCCCCGTGAGTGAGCGTTTCCTGGTGACCGGCGGCAATCGGTTATCTGGTGAGGTGGCCGTCGGCGGCGCCAAGAACAGCGTTCTCAAACTCATGGCCGCCAGCCTGTTGGCAGAGGGCACCACAACCATCACCAACTGTCCCGACATCCTCGACGTGCCGTTGATGGCGGAGGTTCTTCGGGGATTGGGTGCCAACGTAGAACTCGACGGATCGGTTGTGCGGATCACCTCGCCCGACGAGCCGAAATACGAGGCCGACTTCGCCGCGGTACGCCAGTTCCGCGCATCGGTGTGCGTGCTGGGCCCGCTCGTCGGCCGATGCAAGCGCGCCCGTGTCGCGCTTCCCGGTGGCGACGCGATCGGATCCAGGCCACTCGACATGCACCAATCGGGTCTGCGTCAACTCGGGGCGGAATGCACCATCGAACACGGTTGCGTCGTCGCCTCTGCCGAGCATCTGCGCGGGGCGGAGATCCAACTGGAATTCCCCTCGGTCGGAGCGACGGAGAACATCCTGATGGCGGCGGTGGTCGCCGAGGGCGTGACCACCATCCACAACTCCGCTCGCGAGCCCGATGTCGTAGACCTGTGCGAGATGCTCAATCAGATGGGCGCGCAGATCGAAGGTGCGGGCACCTCGACACTGACGATCACCGGAGTTCTGAAGATGCACCCCACCGAGCACAGGGTGATCGGGGACCGCATCGTTGCGGCCACCTGGGGAATCGCGGCGGCCATGACCCGCGGCGACATCTCCATCACCGGCGTGGATCCGGGCCACCTGCAGTTGGTTCTCCACAAACTGCACGACGCCGGCGCGACCGTCACTCAGCACGACGATGGCTTCCGGGTGGTCCAGTACGACCGGCCGAAGGCGTGCAACGTCGCCACCCTGCCGTTCCCGGGGTTTCCCACCGACCTCCAGCCGATGGCGATAGCGCTGGCTTCCATCGCGGACGGAACCTCGATGATCACCGAGAACGTCTTCGAAGCGCGGTTCCGGTTCGTCGAGGAGATGATCCGCCTCGGCGCCGACGCACGGACCGACGGTCACCACGCGGTGGTCCGCGGAATCCCCCAGCTGTCCAGCGCCCCGGTCTGGTCTTCGGACATTCGGGCCGGTGCCGGCCTGGTGTTGGCCGGACTGGTCGCCGACGGGGAGACCGAGGTCCACGACGTTTTCCACATCGACCGCGGGTATCCATTGTTCGTCGAGAACCTCCAGAGTTTGGGCGCGGAAATAGAACGGGTACAGTAGGCGTTACCCAATCGGTGTGGGACCCACTTCGGGACCTGCTCCTGGGGGCCAAGCCCCCGGATTTGACCGAGACAAGCGCGATGTCGTAGGCTAGTAGGGTTGCCCTGCTAGCGGGTCTAGCGCGGGTGTGTTGTTTGAGAACTCAATAGTGTGTTTGGTGGTTTTTGTTTGTTGTTTGTTTTT
>JBAXUD010000340.1:0-4000 GCA_037129875.1 Mycobacteriaceae bacterium | reverse complement strand
GGTGCGGTCCGCACCGTTAGGGCTGGGTGCGGTCCGCACCGTTAGGGCTGGGTGCCAGCCGTACGAGTCGAGGAGTGCATGTGACGTCTGATGGTCCAGTCCGTCGCCGCGGGCTGCTCACACCCGGCGAACTGGACCGGTTGATGGCTGCCGGCGAGATCGACACCGTGATCGTGGCCTTTGCCGATATGCAGGGCCGGCTGACCGGTAAGCGGGTATCCGCCCGGCTGTTCGTCGAGGAGGTCGCCGGCCACGGCGCAGAGTGCTGCAACTACCTGCTCGCCGTCGACGTCGAGATGAACACCGTCGACGGCTATGCGATGTCGAGCTGGGAATCCGGTTACGGCGACATGGTGATGCGCCCGGATCTGAGCACCCTGCGGCTGGTGCCCTGGCTGCCCGGCACCGCGCTGGTGATGGCGGACCTGCACTGGCCGAACGGCGATCCGGTCCCCGCCGCGCCGCGCAGCATCCTGCGCGCCCAGACGGAGCGGCTGGCCCAGCGCGGGCTGACCGCCTTCGTCGGCACCGAACTGGAATTCATCGTCTTCGACGACAGCTACCGCGACGCGTGGGCGGGCGGCTATCGCGGGCTGCGTAAGTCCAGTGACTACAACGTCGACTACGCCATCCACGCCTCCACCCGAGTCGAACCACTGTTGCGGGACATCCGGCTGGGCATGGACGGCGCCGGCATGTACTGCGAGGGCGTCAAGGGTGAATGCAACCTGGGTCAGCAGGAGATCGCCTTCCGCTACGCCGACGCGTTGGTCACCTGCGACAACCACACCATCTACAAGAACGGCGCCAAGGAGATCGCCGATCACCACGGCAAGAGCCTGACGTTCATGGCCAAGTTTGACGAACGCGAGGGCAACAGCTGCCACATCCACATCTCGCTGCGCGGCACCGACGGCGCCCCGGTGTTCGCCGACGCCGCCGATCCGCAGGGCATGTCTGCGATGTTCCGCAGCTTCCTGGCCGGGCAGCTGGCCACCATGCGTGAGCTGGCGCTGTGTTACGCGCCGAATATCAACTCCTACAAGCGATTCGCCGCGGGCAGCTTCGCCCCGACCGCCGTCGCGTGGGGGATGGACAACCGCACCTGCGCCCTGCGGGTGGTAGGCAACGGGCACTCGATGCGGATGGAGAACCGGGCGCCCGGCGGCGACGTCAACCAGTACCTGGCCGTGGCCGCGCTGATCGCCGGCGGCCTGCACGGCATCGAACAGGGCCTGGAACTGCCCGACCCGGTTGCGGGCAACGCCTATGCCGGTGACGCTCAGCGGCTGCCGACGACGCTGGCCGAGGCGGCCGACTTGTTCGGCGACTCCCAGATTGCGCGGGCGGCATTCGGCGACGACGTGGTGGAGCACTACCTCAACAACGCCCGCGTGGAAGTCGGGGCGTTCAATTCCGCGGTCACCGATTGGGAGAGGGTGCGCGGCTTTGAGCGGTTCTGAGCCCCGGCGGGCAGGAGCGGAGCGACTCGGGGAAGAAACCCGGCGGGCAGGAGCGGAGCGACTCGGGGAAGAAACCCGGCCGCACAGCAATCCGGTCATCGGCCTGACGACCTACCGCCAGCAGGCCAGAAGCGGGGTGTGGGACGTGCCCGCCAGCTTCCTGCCCGCGGTGTACATCGACGGAGTCACCGCCGCCGGCGGTGTCGCTGCGCTGCTGCCGCCGCAACCGGTCGACGACCTGATCGCCGAGCAGGTCGTCGACCGGCTCGACGGCCTGATCCTCACCGGTGGCAAGGACGTCAACCCGGAGGCCTACGGCCACCATCCGCATCCGGCCACCGAGCAACCCGCGCGGGAGCGCGACGCCTGGGAGTTCGCGCTGCTGGATGCCGCGTTGCGCCGGCACCTGCCGGTGCTGGGCATCTGCCGCGGCCCGCAGGTGATCAACGTCGCCCTCGGCGGAACGCTGCACCAGCATCTGCCGGATGTCCTGGGGCACAGCGGCCACCGGGTGGCCGATGCGACCTTCGCCTCGCACACCGCCCGTATCACCGCGGACAGCCGGCTGGGCCGGCTGCTCGGCGACAGTGTGCAGACCCGCTGTTATCACCATCAGGGGATCGACCAACTGGGTCGGGGACTGGTAGCCAGCGCCACCTGCGACGGCGTGATCGAGGGTATCGAGATGACCGGCGACGACTTTGTCGTCGGAGTGCAATGGCATCCCGAGGAGAACCTCGACGATCTGCGGTTGTTCGCCGGACTCGTCGAAGCGGCCAGAAACCGCACAACACCGAAAGTGAGTACGTGAGCACCACCACCGTCATCAACCCCGCCACCGAACAGGTGGTGCGGACCGTCGAGCTGCTTGACGCCGCCGGCGTCGATGACGCCGTGGCGCGCGCCAGAGTCGCCCAGAAAGCCTGGGCGGCAACCGCACCCGCGGAGCGGGCCGCCGCGCTGCGATCATTCGCCGCCGTGGTCGACTCCCATGTCGGGGAACTGGCCGCCCTGGAAGTGGCCAACGCCGGTCATCCGGTGTCGGCGGCCGAGTGGGAGGCCGGCCATGTGCGTGACGTGCTGCAGTACTACTCCGCTTCCCCGGAGCGGTTGAGCGGCAAGCAGATTCCAGTGGCCGGCGGCCTCGACGTCACCTTCCACGAGCCGATCGGGGTGGTCGGGGTCATCACACCGTGGAACTTCCCGATGCCCATCGCCTCGTGGGCCTTCGCGCCGGCACTGGCCGCCGGCAATGCGGTGGTGCTCAAGCCGGCCGAGTGGACGCCACTGACCAGCATCCGGCTCGGGGAACTGGCGCTCGAAGCCGGACTGCCGCCCGACCTTTTCCAGGTGCTGCCCGGTAAGGGCAGCGTCGTGGGGGAGCGCTTCGTCACCCATCCCGATATCGGCAAACTGGTGTTCACCGGTTCCACCGAAGTCGGCACCCGGGTAATGGCCGGCGCCGCCGCACTGGTCAAACGGGTAACCCTGGAACTGGGCGGCAAGAGCGCCAATATCGTCTTCGACGACTGCGACCTGGAGCGTGCCGCCGCCACCGCGCCATACGGCGTGTTCGACAACGCCGGACAGGACTGTTGTGCCCGCAGCCGGATTCTGGTGCAGCGCAGCGTCTTCGAGAAGTTCATGGAACTGCTCGAACCGGCGGTCAAGGGCGTCGTCGTCGGCGACCCGGCCGACCGGGAAACTGAGATGGGCCCGCTGGTGTCACGACGGCACTTCGAGTCGGTTGCCGCCTACGTACCCGACGACGCGCCCGTCGCGTTCCGCGGTTCGGCGCCCAGCGGTCCCGGATACTGGTTTCCGCCAACGGTTCTCACCCCTGCGCGCACCGACCGGACGGTCACCGAGGAGATCTTCGGACCGGTGGTCTCCGTCCTGCCCTTCGAGGACGAGGCGGACGCCATCGCCCTGGCCAACGACACCGAATACGGCCTCTCCGGCTCGATCTGGACCGACAACCTGTCCCGGGCCCTGCGGGTCTCTCGAGCGGTGGAAGCGGGCAACCTCAGCGTCAACTCGCACTCCTCGGTGCGCTATAGCACCCCGTTCGGGGGCTTCAAGCGGTCGGGCTTGGGCCGTGAACTGGGACCCGACGCCCCGGAACACTTCACCGAAACCAAGAACGTCTTCTTCGCGATTGGAGAATCCCAGTGAACGTCGATCTCACCCAGCGACTGGCCGGCAAGGTGGCCGTCATCACCGGTGCGGCCAGTGGTATCGGGCTGGCCACCGCCCGGCGAATGCGAGCCGAGGGCGCCACCATCGTCGTCGGCGACATCGACCCGAAGGCCGGCGAACCGGTCGCAGACGAACTGAGGGGACTCTTTGTCTCCGTTGATGTATCCGACGAAGGCCAAGTCGACAATCTCTTCGACGCCGCGGCAGCCGCCTACGGCTCGGTGGACATCGCGTTCAACAACGCCGGGATCTCCCCGCCGGACGACGACCTGATCGAGAACACCGAGATGCCGGCCTGGCAGCGGGTGCAGGACGTCAACCTCAAGAGCGTGTACCTG